>JANPAK010000521.1:0-5403 GCA_031429925.1 Variovorax sp. | reverse complement strand
TAGTACACCAGGCTCTCCACCTGATCCCACAGCGACCGGTTCAGGCGCGTGTAGCGGCAAATCAAATACCCACACACAATCAAGGCGAAATCGGGGAACAGAAGCTGGGCAAAGTGCATATAAAGTGAAGGGTTATTACGGTGGAAATCGGGTAAACGAGTATGGGTTAGCCACAATCGCCAGCTGGGGCGGAACTGCTTATTATTCCCGCATTGCAATTTCACCCTTTGACCTTACTTCTTCGGAGCTTTCATGACGCAACAGACCCACTCTCGCAAACGCGATACTCTTAAGACCATTGCGATTGGCGCAGTATTTGTGACGGCCAGTGGCCTGATTCATGCTCAAAACTATCCGAACAAGCCAATCACTTTGCAAATTCCTTTCGCGCCGGGCGGCACCACCGACATCATCGGGCGTGTGATTGCCGAGCCTCTGAGCAAAGCTTTGGGCCAGAGCGTTGTCGTGATCAACCGCGCGGGCGGTGGTGGCGCGGTGGGTGCGAACGAAACAGCAAAAGCGGTACCCGATGGCTACAACTTGGGCATGGGCACGGTGTCAACCACGGCATCCAACCCCGCAATCAACCCCACAATCCCGTACAACCCGGCGACCGATTTCACGCCAATCATTAATATCGCTGCGACGCCCAACATCATCGCCGTGCATCCCAAGTTCCCAGCCAAGGACTACAAAGGCTTTATCGCTGAGCTGAAAAAGAACCCTGGCAAGTACAGCTACTCCTCCTCAGGCACAGGCGGCATTGGTCATCTGCAAACGGAGTTGTTTAAGAACTTGGCGGGCGTATTTATCACGCATATTCCTTACTCAGGTGCCGGCCCCGCGCTGCGCGATACGGTCGGTGGTCAAGTCGAGATCATTTTCGATAACGTGCCGTCTGCTTTGCCGCATATCCAGGCTGGCCGTTTAATTGCTATCGTTGTCGCTGCACCTGAGCGCTTGAGCCAGTTGCCCAACGTGCCTACCTTCAAGGAAGTGGGCTTAGAGCCAGTGAACCGCATGGCTTATTACGGCATTGTCGGCCCCAAGGGATTGCCGGCTGAGGTCGTGCAAAAAGTCAATGCGGGTGTACGTACCGCGTTGCAAGATCCTGCGGTTCGCAAGCGGATCGAGGATACGGGTTCGATCGTGCTGGGCAACACGCCTGAGCAATTCGCCGCGCAAATGGCTGCCGAGCTCGAGGTGTACAAAAAAGTGGTGACCACGCAGAAGCTCAAGCTTGACTGATCCGGTTATTGACTCTTCGATTGATGCCTTCGTCGATGCCCTTTGGCTCGAGGAAGGCTTATCTAGAAACACGCTGGAAGCCTATCGGCGCGATCTCAAACTTTACGCGGTTTGGTTGAAGAACTCCACTTCAGAGGGCTTGTTGGCTACGCGTGAATTGGATCTTTTGAGCTACGCCGCTGCGCGGCATTCAGCAACACGAGCGACCTCCGCCAATCGACGCCTGACTGTCTTTAAGCGCTTTTTTCGCTGGGCGCTGCGAGAGCGTTTGATCGAGGCTGATCCCACGCTTCGGCTACTTGCCGCTAAGCAGCCGCTACGAGTTCCTAAAACCTTGTCTGAGGCCGATGTGGAGCAGCTTCTTGCTGCACCCGATATTGAATCGCCATTGGGTTTACGCGATCGCGCGATGCTCGAGTTGATGTATGCCAGCGGGCTACGCGTCAGCGAATGTGTGAGCTTAAAGGTTCACAACGTGAGCTTGACAGAGCATGTGTTGCGTACCTTTGGCAAAGGCAGCAAAGAGCGCATTGTGCCGTTCGGTGAACATGCTGCGCACTGGCTCACGTGTTATCTTAGTGAGGCTCGCCCGACGATTTTGAAGGGGCAGCAGAGCGATGATTTATTCGTTACCACTCGTGGCAGCAAACCAGGCGAGGCGATGACTCGGGTCGCCTTTTGGCAAACCATCAAAAAGCATGCGCTCAAAGCAGGCATTACCAAGCCTTTGTCTCCGCATACGCTGCGCCATGCCTTTGCGACGCATCTGATCAATCATGGCGCAGACCTTCGAGCCGTTCAAATGCTGCTCGGTCATGCAGATATATCGACGACGACGATTTATACGCACGTCGCTCGAGAGCGGCTCAAAAGCTTACACGCGCAGCATCATCCACGAGGATGAACCCGTCCACTGCGTTCAAATTAAGTTTGCGCCAATTCGAACAGCAACGCTTCGCCGAGCGTGGTTTCAATATTGGCTGCGCTCAGTCGGCAGTTGTTTTTGCTACCGGGTAGAGACACGTCATAGACGTTAGGTGTTTTGACGATTTCAACGACACCAAAACTGCGAATATGGCGCCGCAAATCTTCGATGAGGCTCTTCGCATTCTCATCGAGCAATTCTGATTCCACCACCATGGCTGCTGGTAGGCTCAGCTCGCACTCGCGCACCAAATGCGTTAGGCTGGCCGTGAATCTCGGTCGGCATTCTGCGCGCAGCATGGCCTTATCAATGGATCTGATCACGGATGGAGAGGTAGAGTAAACCAACACATCGAGCTTGGCCAACTGGGGCGTGTCCATGGTTTGAAGACGCAGCTCATGGCTCGCTATGCCGCCTGCGGATTCATGTTGAACCGGGAACTCAATACAAACCGCTGTAGCGCCGTCAACCTGAGAGCGTGACGCGATTACCCCGGCGGCTTGAGCTAACTCGCTGAGCAGTTCCCACAGAAAGATGCTGGTGCGTTCAATGGGCGGTGCATCTTCTTGCGTGCGCACCACATGATCAGCCATAACCGTGACTTTGGCCGCATCTGCCCATGATGACAGCTCAGTGGTCACAGTGAGTCGGTTACCAAAGGGCATTGCCCATTCAATCGCAGTCTCAATCAAGGCTCTGCATAAATTTGGATCGCCATCAATCGTGCAGCTTTGCAGCTGCGGCACCAGAAGCACGCCGCTGCGGCGCATATCGTTCGCGCGCTTGGCCAATATGCTGCCCATCAAAGGCAGCATGGGAATATTTTCGACCTTGGGGTTGACCTTGTGCAGCTTGATTTCCGCCAATGCGTTGAGCGTTTGCCCCATTTCTGCAAGGGCGGTGACGTCTCGAATCAACACGTTCCATTGTTGGACCGTCGCGCCGCGCTCGGCTAGCCCATGCAACTCCTTGGCAATCAAGCGTGCCCGAGAAAACACTTCTTGGCCGGACAAGCCCAACAGTGCCAAGTTAACGTCAGGCGCATTTGGATCAGGCGCTGAATCCAATTTGGCCTGCTGATAGCCACCTGCGCGCATCGCATCGGATTCCACCCAGGCTGAGTTCTCCCCGCCCACGTGCGTGAGCATACTTTCCCAGTCGGTGCGCTCTTTGTTTCCGCTTAGCGCGCGAAGCAGTTTGTTCAGCAAAACCCGGTTTTCCAGCTAATAGTGTACAAAAGAATTCATTTTTGTTACAAAAGACGCGTAATTTGCGTGCAAATGCAACGAGGACTAGTCTAGCAACGATCGGCGGCTGAAACAAGCCCACATCTAGGTAGGTCAACCCACTAAGTGACCGCGGATCGCAAACAAAAAAGCCCGCCTAGCGTTCGCTAAACGGGCCTCACTGATGGTGCCCGGGGCCGGAATCGAACCGGCACGCCTCGCGGCGGGGGATTTTGAGTCCCCTGCGTCTACCAATTTCACCACCCGGGCTGGAATGGGGTTTCGCAGATGCGAAGCTGACAATTATGGCACAGTACAGGCTATGAATTTGACGCAAAACATCCCAGATTTCCCCACGATTGAAGACGCCATCGGCAAAACGCCTCTCGTTCGCTTGCAGCGTATTGGCGCGCAGCTTTGCGCGAAGAACCGCACGGTGATTCTTGGCAAGTTGGAGGGCAACAACCCGGCAGGCAGCGTGAAAGATCGCCCGGCTCTTTCCATGATCAAGCGAGCCGAGGAGCGGGGCGATATCAAACCGGGCGACACCCTCATCGAGGCGACTTCCGGCAACACAGGAATCGCCTTGGCGATGGCTGCGGCGATCAAGGGCTACAAGATGATTTTGATCATGCCTGAAGACTTGTCGATTGAGCGGGCGCAAACGATGAAGGCTTTTGGTGCCGAACTCATTCTCACGCCCAAGTCCGGTGGCATGGAGTATTCGCGGGATTTGGCTGACGCCATGCAAAAGGAGGGCACAGGCCGGGTGCTCGATCAATTTGCTAACGGTGACAACCCACGCATTCATTACGAAACAACCGGCCCCGAGATTTGGGAACAAACCGCGGGCAGGGTGACCCATTTTGTGAGCGCCATGGGCACGACCGGCACGATCACTGGCGTGTCGCGCTACTTGAAAGAGAAGAATCCCAACATTCGCATCATCGGCGCGCAGCCATCGCAGGGCTCGCGCATTCCCGGCATTCGCAAATGGCCACAAGAGTATCTGCCGAAGATCTACGATCCAAGCCGAGTGGATGAGCTGATCTATGTGAGCCAGCTTGACGCGGAAGAGATGTGCCGTCAGATGGCGCGCGAAGAGGGCATTTTCGCTGGCATCTCGGCAGCAGGCGCTTGCTGGGTGGCGCAGCAGATCGCAGCGCGAGAAAAAGATGCGGTGGTTGTATTCATCGTGTGTGATCGAGGTGATCGCTATCTCTCCACTGGTGTGTTTCCAGCGTGATGTTGAGATCAAACAAGCGCTTTGCCGGCATAAATACTGCGCAAAATGCTATCAAAACTATAGTGAATCCACCATGAATCCAAGCTGCAAGTTCTGCCCACAATGTGCCACGCCCTTGGCTCTGGAAACTCAAATGGAGGATGGCGGCGAGAAAGAGCGCATGCGGTGTCCTGCCTGCGGCTATACGCATTGGAATAACCCCACGCCCGTGCTGGCCGCAATTGTGGAGCATCAAGGCCAAGTGCTGCTGGCGCGCAATGCGGCGTGGCCGGGCAAGATGTTTGCGCTGATCACTGGCTTCATGGAGGCCGGTGAGACGCCGCAAGGCGGCATTGTGCGCGAAGTGAAAGAAGAGACGAATCTGGATTGCAGCGAGGTCAATTTAGTCGGTGTGTATGACTTCCAACGAATGAACCAAGTCATCATCGCCTACCATGTGGTGGCGCATGGCGAGGTGGCGCTATCGCCCGAATTGGCTGAATACAAGCTGTTTGACTACGACGGCATCAAATGCTGGCCTGCTGGCACAGGCTACGCCTTGGCCGAATGGCTGAAAAAGGTCAAAGGCATTGAGCCAGAATTTGTAGAGTGGAGCAAGCGATAATACGGTCTGTCTGCTCATGCGCAAGATAATGCGCTGGCTCACAGTGACCTGACCCCCTCAAGAATTTCATCATGAACATTGATAAAGAACTCGACACCCGCGGCCTGAACTGCCCGTTGCCCATACTGAAGGCCAAAAAGGCATTGGCCGAGTT
>JANPAK010000520.1:0-5563 GCA_031429925.1 Variovorax sp. | reverse complement strand
GCGCGTCGATGACGTCGATTCTGAAGCCGGGCTGGAAAAGTCTAGGCGGCTTCATCAAGCGGCCCAACCCATAGTGTTGATCAGTTGCGAGATCAAACCGATAGAAACCAAGTGGGCCTCCTGCGACAAATAAACCTTGTTGGACCGAACGATGTAGGGTGGATGGAGGTACTAGGGAACGACATCCGCAGTGCCTTACTTGAAGTAAATAATGGCGCAAATTGGAGTATCCGGGTGCAGCTCAAGTGCTCATGCGAAACAACGGGCCAATCAACCTCTTCCGCTACCCGATGAGTCTGAAAGACAAAGTTTTTCTAAAGGGCAGATCAGGCAAATGCTTCACCCGCATAGAGGTTGCTTTCAGGGGGCTGCGTTGTTGACAATCCTCGTGGGTGTCCTGACCACCTGCGCGAGAGTATCCCCGGCAAAATGAACTTCGGCTCCAGCAACTCAGGCGGCAGCACCGCGAAAGCTTGGAAGGACATCTGGGGCTGCGGCCAAGGCATTGGTCAGCCATTCTTGCTCGACACGATCAAAGTCCAGCCAGATCAGTCGTTCACTGCCCCATTGACGTGGTTGACCGTTGATCCGAAGTGCGCCGTTCGCAAGACAGCGATTGCCCGGAAGCAGACAGCCGCGAGCCTCGACAGGCTGGGTCGGCAAAGCAAGGACGACGACTGGAAACGCCGTCTTGTTGGGTATGAAAAAAGCAATGCTTGGTACTTGTCTAGCTCTCGCATGATGCACCTACTTTGCCAGTTGAGCGATCTGTTAGGCCTGACGATTACTCTGCCTTGGCAAGGTTGCGGTAACCGGTATAGCGAAGAGGACCAAGTTCTTGGCGCGCTGCATCTTCCTCTACCTGCTCTAGGTAGCCATAGGTCGGCTTCAAAGTCCAACGCAGGTATCGCGTCGCGCCTCGTAAGTCTTTGAAGACAATCGAATCGGCGCTCAATTCATTTCTTCGGTGTTGAATCCAGTCTACGTTTGCATGATCCGCGGGTGCATCGACGATAAATACCGAGCCAGGATCCAACATAGATTCACGCACCGCGTTCAGCATCTGATGTCCATTGATCACGACAATTGGCCTGCCCAACATTCCAACAATTGTTTGAGGCCTATAGATAACCAGCCTTAGGCTGCCGGCAGCTTGTTGTGGGGCCTCGATACGCGGACGCTGTGTCAAGCGACCATCATTGCGGTCGGTGGTTGCGCAACCCGAGAGCAACACGATGGAACACGCAAACATGGAAGCGAGCAGATGTTGCAATGTCATCAGGTATCTCCGATGAGGTTTAACGTTCGAGCTAAGCGGCCGCCAACTGCGAGCCACCAGAGCCCGGACATGGAAAATATGCATCGTACCCCAGGCCGAGCCCTAGTGGCCTGCCGCTGGTGCTCCGCTTGGCAGGCGTCATTGGGGCGCCGCAAGCACGCTGGGGTTTGCACTTCGCGGCTAGTGTGAAGGCGTCTTTGCTACAGCACGTTTACCGAGTACCCAGATGCTGAGCAAGAGCAGCGTGCCTCCGAACCACTGGATTGAGCTGAGGTGCTGGCCTAGCAGGACGGTCGATAAAACGACAGCGGTCAGCGGTTCGAGAAGCGTCGGCAGTAGAAATTGCAATCAAACCACTTCGATCACAATCTTTCCGTTCGCGCGGTTCTCATCCATCATGGTGTGGGCGTCACGCAGCATCTCAAAACCGAAACTCGGTCCAAGCTTGAGCGTCAGCTCGCCTGACTCCACCAAAGACACGTAGTGCTGAAGTTGTGCGCCGGTGATATCGGACGCTTCTCCGCTATATGAGGTCAGTTTCACACCAGTAGGCACATCTCCCATGGGGTGAAATTCCGGTAGGCTCCACTTGCCGCCGAGGATTCCCGTCATGCAAACGATGCCCCCCCGTCGCGCCGCTTGCAGCGAGTCGAGCAACGTCGTTGTGCCGATGAGTTCAAGGACGCGGTCGTATCCATCCGGGTAAAAGGTACGGGCAATTTTTGCGATCGCTCCATCGTCCACGATGACATGGGTGGCCCCGGCTGCTTTGAGTTCATCGGATTTGGCTGCGCTTCGCGTTGTCGCGGTGACCTCAAGGCCTGCTCCTCGCGCCATGGAAATAGCGGCGAACCCAATGGACGAGGTAGCGCCTCTCACCAGAAGGTTTTTTGCTCGCTCGACCTCGAGCCCAACGTACAGTGAGCCGTGAACGGTTTGCAGCATCTCGGGCAAAGCTGCGAGAAGTTTCCAGTCCAACTGCGTCTGCAAAGGAAAAACGTTCTGCTGTGGAACGAGAACGTACTCCGCATAGGAGCCGTCAAACTGCCGTCCCATTCCGCCCATCATTGCCGCAACGCGCTGCCCGACAGGCAAGTTGCAACCCGGCGCAGCGACAACTTCGCCTACACATTCAATGCCGAGCACTCGCGGAAACTTTACCGAAGGCGATTCTCCACGCCGCGTAAACCATTCTGACCGGTTGAGCCCGAATGCCCGAATTCGAATCAACGCCCATCCGTCTCGCAACGAGGGGCGGGGTATTTCAATAAGTTCCAATCGTTCCGGCCCTCCGGGCTCTTTGATGACATATGCGCGCATCGTGTCCGTCATTGGTTTTCCTTATTTAGCTATTTGGTGGAAGTGCTTGGTCGCCTAACGTGTTGTCAACGTCAATTCTGCCGTGTAACCCGGCGAAAAATGAGCTGAAATTAAAGTGCGTTGCTGCACATCATTAATTTACAACCTAACTTTTTCAAGTAGCCCTAATCAACTGCTGCGACTTGCTGTGTTACATAGCAAAAGCGATCAATAACACAGCTCCGCGCTGTTTAACAGAGCGCGGTGCAGTCGTCTTCTGTCTATGTACTGCAGCTTGCAGACCGAAAAAACTCGACGCACATGTCTTGAAAGTGGCTGCAGGTGGGACAGCAAGCCCGCTGAATGCGTTGGCAGCCATGA
This sequence comes from Variovorax sp., assembly GCA_031429925.1. GTDB lineage: Bacteria > Pseudomonadota > Gammaproteobacteria > Burkholderiales > Burkholderiaceae_C > JANMDU01. The sequence continues at coordinate 2,604 of JANPAK010000520.1, read as the reverse complement.
TTTGACCGTCAGTCGCTACACTTTTCATAGCATCTCGCGCAGTATCCACAAGGTCTGGATGCCTAAAAGGCTTGAAAAAAGAGAGCGGCGCAAAGCTTAAGCGCCAAACCCTTCCAAAACATTCGCCACGTTCACCCCCACCTCGAGCACCGCATAGCCGCCTTCAAAGGTGAAGACCGTGGGCAGGGCGAGCTCGCGCAGGGCTTGGCCAATGCGTAGGTAGTCTGCTGAGCGCAGCTTGAAGCCGGAGATCGGGTCGCCTTCGAAGGTGTCGACGCCCAGCGGCACGACGAGGGCGTCAGCCTGGAAGCTGCGCACGGCTGCAATGGCTTGCTGAAGTGCGGCTATCCAAGTATCAAAGCCACTACCGCGCGGCAGAGGGAAGTTGAGATTGAAGCCCACGCCCGCGCCTGCGCCGCGCTCGTCGGCATGGCCGAGGAAGAAGGGGTATTCGGTGCGCGGATCGCCGTGGATCGAGAGGGTGAACACGTCGGCGCGCTCGTAAAAGCAGGTTTGGGTGCCGTTGCCGTGGTGGTAATCAATATCGAGGATGGCGACGCGCTGTTTGCCACCTTCTCGCAGCGCCTGCGCGGCTACAGCGGCGTTGTTGATGAAGCAATAGCCGCCCATGAACGCGGGGCCGGCGTGGTGGCCGGGTGGGCGGGTGAGAGCAAACGCAGCGCGTTCGCCTGCGAGCACGGCATGCGCAGCCGCGAGGGCGCAGGCTGCGCCTTGGCGAGCAGCGGGCCAACTGCCTTGGGTGAGCGGCGTGCCGGAATCAAAGGCGTATTGGCCTAAGCGGGCGGCGAAGTTAAGCGGTGGTGCGTCGGTGCGGAAGGCGTGCGGCTGGGAAAGCGGCCAGACGGAGGGAAGGGCGTCGCGCTCGGCGTTGGTGGGGTCAAGTGCGACCCATTGCTCCCAAGCAGTCGCGAGGAAGTCGAGGTATTCGCGGCTGTGGACGGCTTGCAAGGCAGCTTGCAATGGGAGATCGTCAGGCGGCGGGAGGATGTGGCCTAGTGCGCGGCGCTGCAGTTCGGCCAACACGTATTCGAGGCGATCGGGCACTTCATGGCAATCCACCAGCTTGCCACGAAACATTTCTTGCTTGCCAGCATGCAGGTGGTGAGCGGTGTTGTGGAAGGTTTTCATTGGGGAATGATAAATGAAGGGCTTTGATGCAAGCGCTGCTGGATTGGGGTAAAAAAAATTGCGCATGCTGCAGGGTGGTGACTTCCCACCATACGAAAACATTATTTCTTAATATGAAAAATGATACTTGTTGCGATGCCGCAATTTTTCTCAATATGGGAAATAAAAATTCACATTAAGAAAAATGCACGTAACCCATTGATTTTAATAACAATAGATTTACTCTTCTATAAGATACATGATATTGAATAAGTCTTATACAAGAGTTATAGTTGCCCCATCGGCTTTCGATATTTTTAACTTGACGAATGGAGTGATCAACATGAGCAACTGGACGAACCTGACCCGCGAGCAGCAAATTGCCCAATTGGAGCAAGACTGGGCCACCAACCCTCGCTGGAAGGGCATTAAGCGCGGCTACACGGCTGCCGAAGTGGTGCGCCTGCGCGGCTCGCTGCAAGTGGAGCACACCCTGGCCAAGCGCGGCTCCGAGAAGCTGTGGAACTTGATCAACACCGAGCCCTTCATCAATTCGCTGGGCGCGCTCACTGGCAACCAAGCCATGCAGCAAGTCAAGGCTGGCTTGAAAGCCATTTATCTCTCTGGCTGGCAAGTTGCAGGTGATGCCAACAGCAATGGCGAAATGTATCCAGACCAGTCGCTCTACAGCGTGGATTCCGTGCCAAAGGTTGTGAAGAAAATCAACGCAACGTTCACCCGCGCTGATCAAATTCAGTGGAGCGAAGGCAAGGGCCCTGGCGATGAAGGCTATATCGATTACTTCGCGCCCATCGTGGCCGATGCAGAAGCCGGCTTTGGCGGCGTGCTCAATGCGTTTGAGCTGATGAAGTCCATGATCGAAGCGGGCGCTGCAGGCGTTCACTTTGAAGACCAGTTGGCTGCTGCCAAGAAATGCGGCCACATGGGCGGCAAAGTGCTGGTGAGCACCCGTGATGCTGTGAGCAAATTGGTGGCCGCCCGTTTGGCTGCCGACGTGATGGGCACGCCCACCGTGCTGCTCGCTCGCACCGATGCAGAAGCCGCTAACCTCGTGACCAGCGATGTGGACGACAACGACAAGCCCTTCATCACCGGTGAGCGCACCGTGGAAGGCTTCTACCGTGTGAAGAATGGCCTTGATCAAGCCATCAGCCGTGGCCTCGCTTACGCTGAGTATGCCGATCTGATCTGGTGCGAGACCGGCACCCCTGATTTGGCTTTCGCCAAAGCATTTGCTGACGCGATTCACGCCAAGTTCCCCGGCAAGCTGCTGTCGTACAACTGCTCGCCTTCGTTCAACTGGAAGAAGAATCTGGACGATGCCACCATCGCCAAATTCCAGCGCGAACTCGGCGCCATGGGCTACAAATACCAGTTCATCACTTTGGCTGGCTTCCATTCATTGAACTACGGCATGTTTGATCTGGCCTACGGCTACGCCCGCAACAACATGAC
>JANPAK010000519.1:0-1748 GCA_031429925.1 Variovorax sp. | reverse complement strand
CGATCGTCACATTGGGTGCCGTATGAAAGTCAAAGCCGTGGTACCCGCGGTCCGTTTTTCTCTCGGTGCGAGCCAACGCGTACTCTTCTTTGCTGCGCGGATGCAAGAACACGGGGAAGTCTCTGCCGACAGGCAAATAGCCGCTATCAATCATCTCCTGTGGGCTGCTGCCCACCACGCACCAGTCGCGGTCTTTGACTTCGCGCCCCATGAGCGCGTCGCGCACTGCACCGCCGACGAGATAAATATTCATTTCTTCATCACCACCAGGCCCTTGAGGTATTCGCCCTCAGGGAAGCGCATCGTGATCGGGTGATCGGGAGCAGCGCCTAGATGTGCAGTGATGTAGCCGTCGGCGCCAGCATCGATCGCCGCCCCAGCGACAATCTTGTGAAACAAATCGGCATCAATACCGCCGGAGCAACTGAAGGTGTAGAGCAGACCACCGGGCTCAAGCAGTTTAAAGGCGAGGCGGTTGATGTCTTTGTACGCTCTGGCGGCGCGCTCGGCGTGGGCCGCTGAGGGTGCAAACTTCGGTGGATCCAAAATGATCAGGTCAAAGCTGCGCCCTGCAGCAATAAATTCCCGCAGGCTGGCGTTCACATCCGCGTCCAAAAACTCAGCGCTGCCATCTTGCAACTGAGCCCCAAATCCATTGAGCGCAAGATTGGCCTTCGCTCGCTCGAGCGCCGGGCCGGATGAGTCGATACTGGTGATTTGCGCACCCTCGAGCGCGCCAATATCGCGCAAGCCTGTCAAGCCAGCCACAGTGAAGCCGCCGGTGTAGCAATAGCAATTGAGCATGCGACGAAACTTCAGACGCGCTGCCTCTTGCGAAAAGCGTTGGCGGTTGTCACGCTGATCCAAATAAAAGCCGGTTTTGTGGCCTTCGGAAATGCTCACTTGCAGCTTCCAAGCGTGCTCTTGGATCACAACCTCCTCAGTTGCGCCATCGCCGCCAGCCAACCAACCGGTCACCGGCGGCAGGCCTTCGAGCGTGCGACTGCTAGCATCTGAGCGTTCATAGAGTTTTTTGAGCCCACTGGCTTCGAGCAAAGCCGCCACAATCAATTTTTTCTGACGCTCCACGCCAGCTGACAAAAACTGCGCCACCAAAGTATCGCCATACTGATCGACGATCAATCCGGGTAGGCCATCGACTTCACCATGTACCAATCGAATGCCGTCACTCTGGATCGGCGTATCAGTACCGAATTGAGCTCTAGCCTTTATAGATGCAGCGCAACGTGCTACAAAAAAAGAAGCATCTACCCGCTGCGCTTCATCAAAGCTCCAGACCCGTGCGCGGATTTTGCTGCTTGGGCTAAACGCGGCCCAAGCGAGAAACTTACCGCTGGAGTCGACCACGCGCACCGTCTCGCCAGAATCTCCGCCACCGCTGGCTAAGGCGTTGTCGTAGATCCAAGGATGCCCGCGCAGCAAGGCGCGCTCTTTGCTTGGGCGCAGGGTGATCGTTTTCATGCCCGCTATTGTCGCGGATTAGCAGCTGCTTTACCCGCTGAGTACAACCTGCTAGGTCGGATTGGCCTGTTGCCTTAACTTCTGCACAAAATCGCGCCACTGCCCGCTGCTCAACAAGAAGTCCATGCGCTCGATGGCACGGGACCAACGGGTTCTGCGCCCGCGTTGCAGCTCCTCACGGGCTTCATGAATTATGTCCCGCAGCGTATCAAAATCTACCAGCTTCATGTCCCATCCCTCGCAGCTACGCTCTTCGAGCTCTCGAT
>JANPAK010000518.1:0-3458 GCA_031429925.1 Variovorax sp. | reverse complement strand
CAACGCTTTCCCCACCCAGCTGGAAAAACTGGTTTGGTACCGATGCAATTGGGCGTGACCTTTTTTCCCGCGTTATAGTAGCCACCCGTATTGACTTCACGATTGCCATTACGGCGGTTGCGGCCTCCTTCTTGCTCGGTGGGATGATCGGCGCTGCAGCCGGGTACTACGGTGGCTGGATCGACCGCGTGGTCATTCGTCTGTGCGATATGGTCATGAGCTTTCCGCTGTTTGTTCTGGCGATGGGCATTGTGGCTGCGCTGGGCAACACCGTTTTCAACATCATCGTTGCCACGGCCGTTGTGAACGTGCCCTTTTACATTCGGGTGGCGCGCACCGAGGTCAATGTACGTCGAGAGGCCGGCTTCATCGAGGCTGCGCGGCTGGCCGGCAACGGCGACGCCCGCATTCTCTTTATGCACCTGATTCCCAACGCGATGCCGCCCATGATGGTGCAGATTTCACTCAACATGGGCTGGGCCATTTTGAATGCCGCTGGGCTGTCCTTCATCGGCCTCGGTGTGACACCGCCCGAGGCCGAGTGGGGCATCATGGTGGCCGAAGGGGCGGGCTACATCATCTCGGGTGAGTGGTGGGTGGCCTTGTTCCCTGGCATGGTGCTGATGCTGGCGGTCTTCACCTTCAATCTTCTGGGCGATGGTTTGCGTGATTTGATTGATCCTCGGAGGCGTACATGAGCACGTTGGCCGCACCAGTAAGTGATTTGCTGACCATCAAAAACCTTTCCTTGCAGTTTCGAACGCGCCACGGCGTGGTGTCTGCTTTGCAGGACGTCAGCCTGAACATCGAACACGGCGAAACGGTGGGTCTGGTGGGAGAGTCCGGTTCAGGCAAAAGTGTTTTGTCTTACGCCATTTTGGGCCTGTCAGACGCAGCTGCACAAATCACGCAGGGCAGTGCCCATTTTGACGGCATGGATCTGCTCGCTTCTAGTGAATCTGATCTGCAAAGCATTCGCGGACGTGAAGTCTCGATGATTTTTCAAAACCCGAAAGTCGCACTCAACCCGATCCGCAAGGTAGGCCACCAGATTGAAGACGTGCTTTTGCGTCATACCACGGTGCGTCGGGCTGAACTCAAGCAACGTGCCATTGCCTGCTTGGCTGAGATGAAGATTCCGGACCCCGAGCGCCGCTATCACGCTTATCCATTTGAGCTGTCTGGCGGCCTGTGTCAACGCATCATGATTGCCATTGCATTGGCCTGTGGCCCAAAGCTCTTGATTGCCGATGAGCCGACCACCGGTCTCGATGTCACCACTCAAGCTGCCATCATGCGCCTGATCCGCGACAAAGCTGCGGCCTCGCAGGGGCACCGTCGCATGGCTACTTTGCTGATCACGCACGACCTGGGTCTAGCGCGCGAGCAGTGTGACCGCATTGTGGTCATGCATGCCGGTCATATGGTGGAGTCGGCGCCCACGCAAACGCTGTTTGCCAGCCCGAAGCATCCGTACACCCGGCAGCTGATTGGTGCCACGCCGATCGGCCGTGCCTCTCTGGACGAGCTCAATGCCATCCCCGGCGGCCTTCCAGACTTGCGTCGTGCCGATCTTCCGGCCTGCCGCTTTGCTGAGCGCTGTACCATGCGCACCGAAGCGTGCGAGGCTGCCCTGCCCACGCAGACACAGGGTACTCACATGGTGCGTTGTCAGCATGCCGATTTGACGGCGGTGACCTCATGAGTACCACGTTGATTGAGGTAATGGATCTCACCAAGCGCTTCCCTGTCAAAACTTCTGGCGGTGCAGGAATGCTTTTGGCTGTTGACGCAGTTTCCTTCAGCGTAAAAGCGGGCGAAACCATGGGATTGGTCGGGGAATCGGGCTGCGGTAAATCTACCTTGGTGCGCTTGCTCACCCGAACCTTGGGTGTCTCAGACGGACAAATCCGGTTTTTAGGCAAAGACCTGAGCCTCGTTGACCCGCGCTTGATGCCTGAACACGCCATGCGCCGCGATGTGCAGATGGTGTTTCAAGATGCCCATGACAGTCTGAACCCGCGCTACAGCGCATTTGACACGATTGCAGAGCCCTTGCGTTTGCTCGCCGGCTTGAAAGACGCTGCCGAAATCACCCGACAGGTTGAGGAAATCGCCACTCTCACCGGCTTGCCGCATGAGCTGCTGGCGCGTTTTCCACACCAGCTTTCCGGCGGACAAAAGGCGCGCGTCGGGATTGCGCGGGCTGCTGTTCTGCGCCCGAAATTGCTGGTACTCGACGAGCCGACAGCTGCACTTGATGTGTCGGTTCAGGTGGTAATTCTCAAGTTGCTTGCGGAGCTCAAGCGCGTGCTGGGCATGAGTTTTCTGTTTGTATCGCACGACCTTAACGTGGTGCAATTGCTGTGTGACCGTGTCTTGGTGATGTACCTCGGCCGCGTGGTTGAGAGCGGACCGGCAGCAGAAGTTTTCATGCATCCGCAGCATCCTTACACCCGTGCGCTGATTGCGTCCATCCCCGGCACTGGACGTGACGCTATGGTGCATCTCTTGCCCGGGGAGCCGCAAAGCCCCATTCAAATGGCTGGTGCCGTCACACCAATGCGCTGTGGCTTTGCCGGGCGCTGCCCGCATGCAAAGGCGCAGTGTAGCAACGAGACGCCGTTTCTCAAAGCCTCCGGGCCCGATCGCGAAGTGGCCTGCCACTTTAGCCAACAGTTACCTGATTTTTAAGGAGACACAACGATGACCGATGAACAAGCTTTGACCTATGTGCAGGGCGCCGCCTTTGCGCTGGATCTCCCGATGGACACCGACAGGGCTAAACGCGTCGCGGCCAACTTGGCGCGCACGACAGGCATGGCGCGGATGCTCGACAAAGTGCCCATGGCTGCGCACGATGAACTTGCCGAGATCTATTGCCCAAAACCATTCCCATCCTTGTAAAAACTTATCTTCTAGCTATGAAAAACGAAGCATCAACAATGGAAGCGATCGCCTTGGCCAAGAGCATTGCCGTCGGGCAGCGAAGCGCCGTGGAGGTTCTCTCGGACTGCATCAAGCGCATTGAAGCCACCGACAAACAGGTCAATGCCTTCACTGACCCGACCTTTGCCCGCGCCACCCTTGAAGCCAAGGCCGTGGATGATCGTCGCGCCCGGGGTGAAGCCTTGCCTCCTTTGGCGGGTGTGCCGTATGCCGTCAAAAATCTTTTCGACATTGAGGGCGTGACCACCCGTGCAGGCTCCAAGATCAATCGCAGCAACCCCGCTGCTGCCGAAGACGCTTTTTTGATTCGTCAGATGCAAAGGGCGGGCGCAGTGCTGCTCGGCGGTCTCAACATGGACGAATACGCCTACGGCTTTACCACCGAGAACACGCACGATGGCGCCTGCCACAACCCGCACGATCTGACCCGCCTGACCGGTGGTTCATTGGTGTCCGAGCCCAACGACAGGGGCACTTGGCCCGCAGCCACAGCAGCAGCCGAGCCACCC
>JANPAK010000517.1:0-10806 GCA_031429925.1 Variovorax sp. | reverse complement strand
GGGTGCCTTGAGCGGCCATCACGGCTGGTGAAGCGTAATTTTCGCTGGCAATCAGCTCAATGTGGTGCTCTTGGCGGGCGTTTTCTGCCTGAATGGCGGCAAACAGTTCGGGGTCGGTTTGTTCGATGAGGATGGATCGTTGGTACATGGTTGGCAGTCCTGTGAAAAGGAGATGACCTGATTGTGACAATCAGGGCTGCCCAGGCGCACGGCTGAACGCAAAGCTAGATTTGCGGTGCGCTTCCTAGTGGTATCCCACGTCGGTCAAAGCTTGACCTATCGCCAGTTGCGCACATGGAGAAGTTTAGCCCAGAAAATGGGTCGTCCCCACAAACGCTTGGTGGAGTCTGCGATGAAATAAGGCGCGTTGCCCCTTGCCTAGGGCAACCCCACGGCGCAAGGCTTACAGCGCTGCGACCTTGTCGACCTCTTGCGCATCAGGAGACGCCGGCACGACCGCTGGCGTCGGCACAGGTTGGCTAGGCGGGGCCAAAGGAACGCTTTGTCCCATCGCAACCATTCTCAGGCGACCTTGTTCAGCCAATACCTTTGCGGTGTAACCGCCCTCTGTTGCGTCGCTGGTGGCGCCCACATACTGGCGCAATCCACCTTCAATCGATCCAGCACGTTTGATGCACTCCTGTAGCACTTTCACACCGACACGCAAGTTGGTCACAGGATCAAAAGCGGCATGGTTGCCTCCGAAACCCAGGTACTTCTCAGTGTGGATCTTGGTCATGACCTGCATCAAACCTTGCGCGCCGACGGGGCTTTGAGCAAAGGGATTGAAATTGGATTCGACGGCCATGATGGCCAAAATCAACGTGGGATCGAGTTTGGTTTTCGCACCAATCTCGTACGCCTCCGCCACCAAAGCACTCAAGGGTTCGGGCGCAACCCGGTATTTTTTGGACAGCCAGAAAGCCACCGCAGCCTGTTGGTGAGGTAGATCTTTGGGGTTGACTGCCGTCGCACGATCAATCGCATCGGGCTCCGCAACTATGCCTAGCGCGACGATTTGCCGTTCTTGGAGCCAACCGAGGAGTGCGGTTTCACTATCGAGACGCAACTCTGGCTTAATAAGCAGGGCTGCTAGCACCAAGGTGCCCACCATACCCACGACGGCCAAACCGTTGTGAGCAATTTCAAAACAGCCTTGCGCCACGTCTTTTAAAAAGACCGTGATGCCGCTGCCAAACTGTTTAATCGCTGTCATCAGCAATTCCTTTCCGTACGCGAGCCTTGTCTTGGAGTCTGGCGGGGTTACAAAGAACCACACCTAGCAAAAGACGCATCTCGTTTTGATTGGACCCGTGTTGTCGGCAAAGCTGCAGTCGCCGTTTGAATGGGCGTTTTACTGCAAGCACTCTGTCCCAACAACGCCTTGCTGCCAGACCGCCCAAACCATCAGGGGCTCCGCCTAGCATCCCCCGTCTTACGATGGAGGTGATGTTGACCTGCCCACAATTGAACTCCGGGGCGCGGCGTGTCGCTATGACAGGGGTGATTATAGACTGGCATCATATCTGGTCAAGTATAATAAATAGAGTTGTTATACCAATTAATGCGTTTAGAGTCCGTCGAAATGGAGACAGGCTGATCTTTTGATGCCTGTGGTGCGCGGCATGACAGAAATGCCGATCGAACCGCGACAATAGCGGGTTGTGATCTATATGCACGAAGCCCGGGGTAATCTTTTTTAGTATGGCCAAGAAAAAACGCAGCAATCCAACCAAGTTGCCGACCTCAGCACTGAATGGCGATGGGGTTGAGCCACCCATAGCAGCAGGTTCCCAAGCGGAGTCGAAGGCGAGTCTTTCGCCCAACACGATCCCAAAGCCCGCTGTTGCCTTAGCTTCGATCCCCAGTGAAATCGGCAAAGGCGACTGGACGGCCATTGTCCTGTGCCTGATGGTATTTTTTACGCCGGCGCTGGGCGTTCCCAATGAAATGATGCTGCAGGACACGCTGAAGTCCATCATCGTGGCATTCATGAGCTTGGGCGCGGCCCTGATCCTTTTTTGGCGCCAGCGCAATCGCCGGGATGCTTTACGCTGGCATTTCGTGATGTGGCTACCGATCATGCTTTGCGCCTATGCGCTCGGGAGCATGGCTTGGGCGCACACCTATCTTGCCGGCGCTGAGGCGATTCGTTGGTTTTTGTTCAGCTTGATTGTCTGGCTCGTGCTGAACAGTTTCTCACGCGAGCGTTTGCCGATGCTTGCTTGGGCCATTCACTTAGGCGCGCTTGCAGTGGCCCTTTTGGGGGCTTCCCAATTTTGGTTTAACGTCCAGTTCATCCCGCAGGGACCCAATCCCGCCGCGACATTCGTCAACCGCAACTTTGCTGCTGAGTTTGTGTGCATGACGCTGATTTTCTCCACATGGCTCATCTTGCGGGAGCGTCGAACGCCAGTTTTGGCGTTTCTATCGGCGTCCAGCGCGATGAATATCATTTTTCTCATGATGTGTGGCACGCGCTCGGCACTTCTCGCAGTCTATATATGTATACCGTTCATGCTCTTGTGGGCTTGGAAGTTTCGACGGCTGATGGCTTTTCCGACATGGCGAAGTGAACAACGCATCGTTGTCGTTGGCGTGCTTTTATCGATGGTCATGGGTTTAAGCATGATCAAGGGCGGTAACACGACGCCAGAATTGAAAGGCCTCACAGCGGCGGAACGCTGGCTTTCACGCTCAGCCGAGATTCAGATCGCCGGCGATTCGGCTGGGGCGCAGTCCATCAAAACCCGAATGGTCATGTGGAAAGCCACAGGGACAATGATGCAGAAACGTCCGCTGTCAGGTGTGGGCGCCGGCACATGGGAGGCGGATCTTCCCTTGTATCAAGCAGAGGGCTCGCAGCTCGAAACGGATTACTACGTCCATAACGAGATTTTGCAGGTGTTAGCGGAATACGGGATTGTCGGATGGCTGTTTCTCCTTGGCCTGATCGCCTACAGTTTGCGTAGCGCTTGGTTGACATTGCGCGCGAAAACTGAGCCAGAGATGCAGGAAGGACTGATCAGAGCGATGGCTTTGACCAGTTTATTGGCTCTCATGGTTGTTTCCAATATTGGCTTTCCTTGGCGTTTGGCTACCACTGGCGTCATGTTCGCCGTTTGCCTTGGGTTGCTGGCAGCCTGCGATGCACGGATCGGCGTGCGCAATTGGTTGGGAGCAAAGCGCCTGCCTTGGACACCAGGAGCATCACAGATTGCTGCGGTAGCGACGGTGGGTTGTCTCGTTTTGGCAGCTTACATTTCCAGCTTGGCCGCAGAATGCGAGCGCAAGATCGTTCAGGCCGTCAAAACGGCCCTGTCGATCAGCGCGTCCGGTGAGCCTAATAACCCGCGGTTCGACAAACTTAAGCGCGAGATGATGCAGATGGCGCGGGAAGGCATTGCGATCAACCCCCATTATCGAAAAATCACGCCCATGCTGGGCGATCAGTTGGCCGCATGGGGAGACTGGAAAAACGCGGTTTGGGTCTGGGAGTCGGTCTTGGGCTCTCGGCCCTATGTAGCGGCTATCGCCAGCAATATTGCACGGGGCCATTTGGCTCTGGGCAATATGGATAAATCTTGGGAGTTCTTGCAAAAGGCAAAGTTCGTGCAACCCAAGGCCGTCAGTGTTCGCTCGCTGGAGGTGATATTGTTGTCGCGAACGGGCAAGGAGGCGCAAGCATTGACCGTCGTAAAAGCCGCGTATGCTGAAAAAGCCATGGATAGCGATCTGGCCAATTCTGGTTACATCTTGGGTGTGAGAGCCAGTGAGTTTGAATTTGCCATCAACTCCCTGCTTTTCCGAAATCAGATCCTGCCGCAACAGTCGGTCGACAGTTTCCTGAAGATCGCAGGCATCTACGAGAACTACCTCAAGGACGAAGAAAAAGCGGTCGACGCGTTTCGCAAGGCCTATAACGCGAGCAATAAATCACCGGTTGTGCTGGCGCAAATTCCGTCTGCCTATCACGGCCGGATCGCTTTGCCCTGACCCAGTCAGGAAACCATCGCTATTGGCCAAGAAATCTGGGCCGATTGCATGCTCGTGGTTTGCGACTGATGTTGGTGGGTCTGTTCAGCAACGTGAAGTTGTCCATCACAGGCAAGAATCGCGACCCAGCTCGTACGCGTGCCATAGCGTGGACCCTCTCTCGGATGACTGACAAACGCGCTGGAAAGAGCGCGCTCCAGCTCAATGGGCACGCCGGTACTTGGCAGTTGATCATCGGGCGCCGCTTCACGGTCAGCCAGGGCAGTCAACAACTGATCGACCACAGCGTCGCGCGCCTTGTGATGCATCGCGTTTGTGACGGCGGACTTTAGTTTGACGGTCTTGGGCCAGGGTGTATCCAAGGATGCGTTGGACAGACCATAAATCTTCTCAGGCCAAAGACGGTTCGCTGTGACGTTTGCAGAATGACTCCCGGGCCGAACGAGCTCGGAGGCGAAAGACGCCTGTTCCGACGACTTGTTGGTGAGGTACAGGACGTCGCCAGAGACCCAGTCACCGACGATAAGGTTAAAACCGTTGTAGCGCCCCGGCTCAATGTCATTTGCCCATGTTTGCGGCTGTAGCCGACTGTCAAGCCACGCGCTGACCAAGCTGCCCCGGCTGATCGGCGCATGGATGGCTGGAGCAGCCGGATCGCGCACATTGGTCAAAACAGCAAAGCGTCCGGTTGGCGTAAAGCCCATCCAGCTGCCGCCTTCCTGTAAATCGCGACCTCCTAAGATGGACGTGCCTTTCGCGCTTCGCCACAACGCCAAAGGAGCAGTTTGGCGCTCCAAGAACTCATCTCGGTTACCCGCAATGACCAAAGGAAACGCGTCGTTGGCTCGGTAGGCGAGGGCAATCAGGCACATGATCGGGAGCGAGGCTCAGATGTCGTCCAGCAAAGCATAGGGCAGTGTGCGCAGCTGCAGGGTTGGCCCGCCGATGGATCCGACATGAAGCGCTGGGCTACCGGCTGCGACCGTTTGCATTGAAATGATCGCCAGCCACTGGTTGCCTGACACATCTGGAGCTGCTTGCGCCACCATGCCACAAGGTTGATCGGGTTCACGGCTGTCAAACACATCTTGCCCGGCCTCGAGCTGGGATCCGCAACTCACCAGATACCCGCGCCGCTTTAGCGTGCCGCGAAACTGGCTGCGCGCCACGACTTCTTGGCCGGGATAACAGCCTTTTTTGAAGTTGACGCCTCCCACCGACTCATAGTTGAGCATCTGCGGCACGAATGCTTCGCTCACGGCGGCGCTCAGACGAGCGATTCCGCTGCTGATCTCTAATGCATTCCATGCGTTGTACTGCTCAGCGGAGGTGGTTGGCAATGACTCGCCTGGCGGTATGTCGCTGAGGATCTGCAGTGCTCGGGGCACAGGCACAGTTAATGATTCGCCAACCTGGCCAGGCGGAAGAATGATCAGGCTTTGGGTGCCAAATTGGCTGTGCGACCAAGTCATACCTGCGCGGACTGCTGCAAAATTCATAGCATCTTGCGGCAAGGCAGCCATGGCCTGCGTCACCGCAGCACCCACCAAGCCGCGCACTTCGCACAGCCCAGTGGCGTCGGTCAACTCGCACTTGGCTCGAAGCACAAACATCTTCAAGCGCTTGAGCGTGGGTGCGAGAAGGTCGCGGCTGAGCAAGAGGAAATAGTCTTGTTCGGCGCTTTTCCAAACGATGAACGATACAAGCATGCGGCCCTTGGCAGAACACCAAGCCGCCAACCGCGCTTCGCCAGCGCGCATCAGCAGCACATCTTGCGTTAACTGCCCTTGAAGGAAGCTTGCCGCGTCGGCACCTTTTGCTCGAATCATCGCTAAATCGCCATCAACGCCGTTCAAGGTCAAAGAAAAATTTGGGTCTTGCATGGCTTGCATTATCCTGCGGCGCTAAGATTAAGCGCCTATGCCCTTCATTTACCCACGTTCTGCCCGCGGCATATCCGTTGTTGCGCTGCTGATCTTCATCGCTTTTTGTATAGCCGGCGCTGCTGGCGGCCTCTGGTGGTGGGCCGGCCAACCCTTCAAGCTACCCCCTTTGGCGCAGGGCGAGGATGTGGTTGATCTGCAGATTCCGAGTGGCAGTTCGGCCAATGGCATTGCCAAGTCGATTGCCAAAGTCACGCAAGGCGCTGAAGGCGCTGATTCACAAGCCTTGTGGCTTTCTGCTTGGATGAGATTAAGCGGGCAAGCCGGAGACCTCAAAGCGGGAAGTTACGAGATCGTGGCCGGCGAAACCCCACGCAGCCTGGTTGACAAAATCGCCAACGGCCGCCAAGCCTTCCGAAGCGTCACATTGATCGAGGGTTGGAATTGGCGACAGGTGAAGGCCGCCTTGGCAAAAGCGCCGTATTTGCGCAGCGAAAGTGCTGGTTTGAGCGATCAGCAGGTCATGGCGCGATTGGGTCGCGTCGGAGTGCATCCCGAGGGCCGATTTTTTCCAGACACCTACCGCTACGCCAAAGGCGCCAGCGACATCACGGTCTTGCGGCTTGCTGCCACGGCTTTAGAGCGTCAACTCAGCGCCGCGTGGGCTGCCCGCGACGCCGATCTCCCACTGAAGACGCCTGACCAACTGCTGATCATGGCCAGTATTGTTGAAAAGGAGACGGGTGCAGCCAAAGATCGGGCGACCATCAGCGGTGTCTTTGCCAACCGGCTGCGGATCAATATGCGGCTGCAAACCGATCCAACGGTGATTTACGGCTTGGGTGAGTCGTTTGACGGCGATTTACGTAAACGTGATTTGCTAGCGGACACGCCTTACAACAGCTACACCCGCGCTGGACTGCCTCCAACGCCGATCGCCATGCCCAGTGCGGCCGCTCTTCAAGCCGCAGCGCAGCCTGCAAGCACTCGCGCCCTTTATTTTGTGGCGCGAGGCGATGGCAGCAGCGAATTCAGTGAAACGCTACAGGCTCACAATCGCGCTGTCGATAAATACATCCGTGGTCGATAATCAAGCAATGGCAGGCATTTTTATCAGTTTTGAAGGCATCGATGGCGCAGGCAAATCAAGCCACATTGAAGCCATGGCCGCGGCTTTTCGCAGCCAAGCGGCTGCATCGATGACCAAGCGCGGTGTGGTTTTGACCCGCGAGCCGGGCGGCACCGCACTGGCTGAGCGTTTGCGAGAGATGATTTTGCACGAACCGATGGACCCTTTGACCGAAGCCTTGCTGGTGTTTGCCGCAAGGCGTGAGCATATTGTTCAAGTGGTCGTCCCTGCGCTGGCACGAGGCGATATCGTGCTGTGTGATCGCTTCACCGACGCGAGCTTTGCGTACCAAGGCGCCGGGCGGCGTTTTAGCTGGGAGATGCTATCGAAATTGGAGCATGCTGCGCAGGATTTAAATGGGCTAGAGGCTGATTTCCTCCTCAATTCAGGATCGCCGATTGATCCATCGACCAGCATCGGAAGCGGTGCCAAAAGTCGCCTGCTTCAACCAAATTTGACATTGTTATTTGAGGTGCCACCGGCGGTCGCGGCGCAGCGCTTGGCGGCGGCCCGCCAACCCGACAAGTTCGAGTCGCAAGATGTGGCCTTTTTTGAACGCGTTAGCGCCGGCTATGCCGATCGGGTCGCTGCGGACCCACTCCGATTTGTGCGGATCAACGGCCATCAAAGCTTGGATCAGGTGCGCTCTGACGTGCTGGCAGCGCTGCAATCGCACGGGTTTCTGCACGAAGTTCTGACATGACGCCGCCCAATAACGATCCGGTCGACGACTTGCCGCCATGGCTGTCAGCATCGCGGTTGAAATTGCTTGCCAATCCTGCCCATGCCTTGCTGTTGCACGGGCCCTCAGGCCTGGGTCACTATGAGCTGGCACTCAACCTTGCAAAAACTTGGCTCTGCGAGGCACCGAGCAGGGCGGCAACTCAGCCAGCGTGCGGGCAATGCGCAAGTTGCAAGCAGATTCATGCACGCAGCCATACCGATCTGGTGGTTCTGATGCCTGAGACGCTCATGTTGGCGCTGGGCTGGCCGCTTGCTGAGAAGGCGCAGCGTGATATCGACGAGAAAAAGCGCAAGCCTTCCAAAGAAATTCGTATTGATGACATTCGAGCCGCGGTGTCATTTGCTGAGCTGACGAGTGGGCGCGGGCAGGGCAAAGTGATCTTGGTTTACCCTGCGGAGGCGATGAACACGCCTGCGGCGAACGCCTTGCTCAAGACGCTGGAGGAGCCGCAGGCCAGTCTGCGGTTTGTACTTGCGACTGAGGCCAGCCACCAGCTTTTGCCAACCATCCGAAGCCGCTGCCAAGCCTTCGCGCTGACGCTGCCGTCGCAGGCGGATGCGCTTGGCTGGATGAGCCAACTTAAGCCGCAAGCCGCCCCGCAAGCGTTGGCAACGGCATTGCAGGCCAGCGGTGGCAGGCCGATAGACGCTATTGATTTAATAGCATCTGGCGCAGATTCTGTATGGTCTGGGGTCCCAAAAGCCCTGCAAAGAGGGCATTTTCAACCGCCTTCGCATTGGGGGCCAACACAGCTCCTAGATGCGCAATACAAGCTATGCCATGATCTATGGGCGGTCAAGCTGGGTGCATCGCCGCGGTATTTCGCACCTGACGATCTGCCCAAACCACCCCCCGCCCGAGCGCTAGCCCTTTGGAGCGAGCAGCTCAAGGGGCTTGCACATCACATTGGACACCCTTGGAAATCAGATTTGCTGGTTGAGGATATGGTCAATCAAGCGAAAGTCTGTATAAACTCGAGGCTATGAGCACTCCCGCCCCATCTGACGCCATCCCTGGCGTTGGCACCAAGCCACGCCCCAGCGTGATCCAACTGGCGATCAAGGAAAAAGCTGCGCTTTACGCCGCTTATATTTCATCGTTCACCGATGGCGGCATCTTTATTCCATCCACCAAAGACTACAAGCTCGGTGATGATGTTTATGTGCTGATCACGTTGCCCGAGGATCTGCAGCGCTATCCCGTTGCGGGCAAAGTGTGTTGGGTCACACCGCCCAAAGCCGCAGGCAATCGTACGCAAGGGATCGGCATCCGCTTTCCATCAGATGAAAAATCCAAGTTGCTGAAAATCAAAATTGAGCAACTGTTGGGGGTGCATCTCGGCTCTGAGCGGCCCACGCAGACGATCTGAATGTGTTCACCGATTCGCACTGCCACCTGAACTTTCCTGAGCTGCGCGGCGATCTCGCTGCGATTCGCGCGGCCATGGCGCAGGCTCAGGTGACTCGTGCCTTGTGCATTTGCACCACGCTCGAGGAGTTTTCTGACGTCCATGACCTGAGCATCCGTTACGACAACTTCTGGAGTACCGTGGGTGTGCATCCTGACAATGAAGGTGTTCAAGAGCCTAGCTTTGAAGACCTGATTGAGCGCGCTAAACTCTCCAAAGTTGTCGCCATTGGCGAGACTGGGCTGGACTACTACGATATGCCGGGCCGCAAAGGTGGCCGTAGCGTGGCAGACATGGAGTGGCAACGACAACGCTATCGCACCCATATTCGTGCCGCGCGGGCGACCCAACTGCCCTTAGTGATCCATACCCGCAACGCGAGTGACGATACGTTGGCCATTCTGCGGGAAGAGGGTGGTTTTGGCTCCGCGGCCAGCACCGGCGGCGGCGCTCAAGGCCTCGGCGAGCAGGGTGCAGGCAGCGCGATGCCGGGTGCAACTGGCGTTTTCCATTGTTTTACGGAAAGTATGGCGGTGGCTAAAGCGGCATTGGATTTGGGTTTTTACATCAGTTTTTCAGGGATTTTGACGTTCAAGGCAGCCGCCGATTTGCGTGAAGTTGCCAAATATGTGCCCTTGGATCGTTGCTTGATTGAAACTGACAGCCCTTATTTGGCGCCGTCGCCACACCGTGGAAAAACCAATTCACCCGCTTATGTGCCGTTTGTCGCTCATCAGATAGCACAGATCAAGAATGTTGACGTTATGGTAGTGGCACAAGCCACTTCAACGAATTTTGATGTGCTTTTTTCTCGTGTTTTAAACCCATCATGTTAAGTATTTACATTAACTATTCATTAAAGTACGTTGTATTTATTACATTTATGCTTTTTGGATTCGCTCATGCAGGATCCTATGAAGATTACTTTTCCGCCATCAAGCGCGATGATGTACGGACTGTGCAAAACCTGCTTGCCCGCGGCTTTGACCCCAATACACGAGATCCCAATAACTTTCACGGCCTGTTTTTAGCGCTGCGTGAACCCTCTGCGAAGGTCGCTGAGGTATTGGTCAATTTACCCAAGATTGACTTGAACGTCCTGACCGTGGATGGCGAAAGTCCACTGATGATGGCAGTGTTCCGAGGTCAATTCGCGTTGGCCAGATCCATGATTGCCAAAGGTGCTGACGTCAACAAGACGGGCTGGACGCCATTGCATTACGCGTCCACCGCCGGAGATGTCGCGTTGATTAAATTGCTGCTGGACAACTTCGCTTATATCGATGCGGAAAGCCCAAATATGACCACGCCCTTGATGATGGCAGCCCATTACGGCTCTGCAAAGGCCGTGAAGCTGCTGCTGGAAGAAGGTGCCGACGCGAATCTGAAAAATGCTAACGGCTTGACCGCGATTGATTTTGCTCTAGGCGCCAATAGGCAGGACTCTATTGACGTTATTTCCGCTTTTCTTCGTGCACAGGCGCCAAAAGGCAAATGGTAAACGGACTGAAGTCTCATTCTATTTATTACCTACGATGTATATTATGTAAAGTTACATATACTGGAAGGAAATGTTAATTTTGCCTAAAATCCCAGAGAATTGACTGAGCATTGCAGGCGCAGTGTGATTGTGCTGTTGGCTGGA
>JANPAK010000516.1:0-1814 GCA_031429925.1 Variovorax sp. | reverse complement strand
GCTCGCGTTCGCCGCCGGCATCGCCGGCGCCACCGCGGTTTATCCGGCGCGCGCCGGCACGGCCTCCGCCTTGGTCGGTGCGGTTCAGCTACTCACCGGGGCGCTGTTCGCGGTGGTATCGGGCGCGATGGATGATGGCAGCCTGAAGCCGCTGGCGTGGGGCTCACTGGCGCTTTGCATGGGGGCAGCCGCCTGCATCTGGCCACTGTGGCGAAGGCGCGAGGCGGTGGGGGTGCGTTAGGAAAACGCTGAACAAGTCCCTGGCATGCGGACTATCGAACGGAAGCCCATTTCAATTCAACCGGTTGCAAGGGCGGCTTTCTCAAGCTGCGGACTTGTTCAGTGTTTCCTTCACTAGCGTCCGACACGTTTCATAGCAAAATCAACTGGTTACCGGATTCGTTGATATCTGGCGCTGGCGCTAAATCGCTAAGCAATTGAAGTAATGGGACTTTCTCGAAAGGCGTCACGCTCAGGATTTGTAGAATTGAATGCAAAGACAGATCGAGGTTCAATTGCTTTTTGACGATGGCCACTATCACGTAGGTGGCGACGGCGATCCATACCTGGCTCTTGACGGCGTTCTCGGAAGTGCCGAAGAAGCGCTTGATGCGCAGGTGCTGCTTGATCCACTTGAAGAACAGTTCCACCTGCCATCGGCTCTTGTAAAGGGCACAAACGGTGAGGGCCGGAATGCCAAAGTGGTTGGTCAAGAATGTCAATTTCTTGCCGGTTTCCGGGTCTTTGAAGCGAACGAGCCGCAGGCGCTCGGGATAGCTGCGCCGGGAGTTGGTCACCGTCAACTCGACCTGCTGGTCGCAGATCAGCCCGGTGCTGCGATCGACCGGACTGGAGTAGACGCGTTTGTACTTGAAGTTCGATTTCGCGCGGGTCACGAAGAAACTGCCGGCTTGATGCCAGGCGAACAGGCGCGTGAAATCGACATAGCCCCGGTCCATCACGTAGAAGGCGCCCGGCTCGGGCGGCAGGAGATCGAGCACATTGACATCGTGCAGCTTGCCGTCGGAGATGTGAATGAACGTCGGGATGGCGCCGCGCAAGTCGAGCAGCGTGTGCAGCTTGATCGCGGCCTTCGTTTTGCGAAACGGTGCCCAGGGAAACAGCGTCAGACACAGGTCGATGGTTGTGGAGTCCAACGCGTAGACGGTCTCGTCCAGATCGACCGCCAACGATTCCTTGGCATACAAGCGTCGGGCAATCCGAATCAGCGCCTGAGCGAACTCGCAATGGATGCGCCAATCGCGCGATTCGTTGGCATCGGCCAGGTTGGTGCGCGTGACCTTGCCCCGAATGCCCAGGTGATAAAGCTTGGCAGGCTGCGCTCCCAAGCAAGCTTCGATATCGCGCAGGCCATTTCGATAAGTCAATTGCGCGAACGCCATGCACAGGAACTGGTCGAGGCAATGGAAGCTGCGAACATTGAAGTCGCCCTGGTACTTCGAGACCAATCGGCGAAACGTATGCCACGGCGCAAACTCCATCACCTGGGCAAAGACCAACTTGCCAGAATACATTCGCTCCTCCCGGACAAAACTCGGAAGGGTGCCAAATCCACAGAATCACGTTCAAGTCGTTAACATTTCGCATTGCCTCGAAACCCGCTCCAGTACTCGCTTTCGGAGCACGCACCTTCAATTCTGTCGGACGCTTTTGTTCGCGAATGAATCATTGCCCGCAAAATCTCGTCGCTGCGATACGCACGCCTTGTCGCGCATTCCGTTTTTTCAAACCACCTTTGTCCAACCAAGGAGGCCGTGATGGCTGATATCAAAATCCTCAATCCCGACGTGCTC
>JANPAK010000515.1:0-8012 GCA_031429925.1 Variovorax sp. | reverse complement strand
ATTCGACGCCAAGGCTCTGAGCCACAGCAGCGCAAGCTCACCGAGTTGTTTAACGGTGACGAGCTTGCAAAGGTTGAGAGCGACCATTTGATCACTGAAGAGGAGTTCGTCGCTTCCTTGTCTGTAGGGCGAGCTTTGGGTAAGGTGCCCCTGCTAGAAGTCCCGCCAGAAGTGTTGCGCGAATTTGGAATCAGGGGTTCTGAACAAAACACAGCTGCGACCCCTGTCAATCCTGTGCAAATTGCTATCAATTCGGCAGCGATTACCAGCTACCCCCCTTTGGAAGCAGCAGGCGCCGTGACATCCGCATGGGACGCCAGCACCCAGCGCGCCGTTGCCGCCAGCAGCGCATCACGCGCCAATGCCGCCCCGGCGGCGCCTTTGCTTGCAGCGCAAGCAGAGGCGATCAGCAGGACTGCCCCGGCACCTGTCGCTGCTCCAATTCCAGCACCAGCGCCTCCCGCAGCTATCGCACCCCCTTTGACAACCACGCAAGCACCAGCAGCAAGTGCACCTGCGCCGCGACCAGTCACACCTGCGGCCTCCGCGGCCTCACCGGCAGTGCCTGCCCTCACATCGGGCACGCCCGCCTCACAAATAGCGCCTGCGCCGCCGGTTGTGGCAGCCCCACCTGAACCGCGACCAGACACAACGCCTAGCCCAACGCCTGCCGCTATTGTGGCCGCCCCCGCTTCGGCTGCGCCGCGCCCAGTCGCACCTGCGGCCCCCGTTGCCTCACCGGCAGTGCCTGCCATCACATCTGCCACGCCCTCCCCCCCACAAATAGCGCCTGCGCCACCGGTTGTGGCAGCTGCGCCCATTTCGCCTGCACCAGTTGTGGCTGCCCCACCTTCGCCACCGACAAACTCACTGGCGACTGCCGATCCTGAAATCAGTGCCTTTCTCAATCGCTGGACGAGCGATTGGCAATCGAGAAACGTGGCCGGATATCTTTCACACTACGTCCCTGCGTTCAAAGGAACATCTGAAACTCGTACCGAATGGGAAGCGTTGCGCCGCACTCGCATTGAAGGGCGCACCCGTATCTCAATCGCCGTGCTTGACGTGCGTATCCGCATGGTCTCGGCAACTGAAGCCCGCATGGTTTTCCGCCAAATTTATGAATCCGATGCTTTTTCTGAGGTAGGCACCAAAGCTATGTTCCTCGTCAAGCGTGATGGTCGCTGGTTGATCGAACGCGAATTCTTCACCCCCCTTCTTTGAAGCGACCACGCTATGGCTGAACACAAGGTTTGCATCGCTGGCGCTGGCGGCCGTATGGGTCGCATGCTCATTGAGGCCGTGACACAGGCGGAGGATTGCCAGCTTGCGGGCGCCCTAGATGTGCCGGCAAGCGCTGGCATTGGGCTCGATGCCAGCGGCTTTTTAGGCACCGCCAGCGGCGTTGTGATCACTGCCGATCTGGACACCGCTCTTAGGGGATGCGACGTGCTGATTGATTTCACCCGTCCTGAAGGCACGATGGCTCATTTGGCGGCCTGCAAGCGCCACGGTGTCAGCATGGTGATTGGCACCACAGGATTCAGCACAGAGCAAAAGGACGCTCTGCGCAGCGCCTCGCAAAACATTGCCATCATGCTGGCTCCCAACATGAGTGTTGGGGTAAACGTCACACTCAAGCTCTTGCAAATGGCTGCCAAGGCACTGGCGACCGGTTACGACATCGAGATTATTGAAGCCCATCATCGCCATAAAGTCGATGCGCCATCTGGCACAGCAATCAAGATGGGCGAGGTTATTGCTAATGCGATCGGGCGCGATCTCAAGGAATGCGCAGTGTATGAGCGCTATGGCCACACGGGCGCACGCGATCCATCGACGATCGGCTTTTCCACGATTCGTGGTGGCGATATCGTGGGCGATCACACCGTGCTCTTTGCTGGCACTGGTGAGCGCATTGAAATCACCCATAAATCATCGAGCCGCACCACCTATGCTGAGGGGGCGCTACGTGCGGTTCGCTACTTGTCCAATAAAGATAAGGGGCTGTATGACATGTTTGACGTCCTCGGTTTGAATGCGGCGGCGTAATGGGGGCATTAGACTTTCTCAAGCAAAGCGATGGCGTTGGCAAGTTCATCGCAGCGCTGCTGCTGCTCATGTCCGTCGCAAGTTGGGTTGTCATTTTTTGGAAAACATGGGTCATCCAACGAGCCGTGCGCGATGTTGCCAACGCGATTGCAAGCTTCTGGCAAGCCTCTACCTTGGATCAGGGCCGCATCAATGTTGCTGCCTTTGATCGTGAGCAACTTGTGCTACCGCTGATTGATGCTGCAATCATCAATGCTGACGGCACGCTCGCTAGCGCAGGTGATAAATCTCAGCAACTCACTCGCTTGCTTCGGGATGCCCTGCACAGCGTGCTTTTAAAGCTGCAGTTTGGCCAAGTATTATTGGCGACCGTGGGTTCTACCGCTCCATTTGTCGGGCTGCTGGGAACAGTTTGGGGTATCTACCACGCCTTGATTGGTTTGGTCGGTGCCGGCCAAGTCACAATCGACCGAATTGCAGGCCCTGTGGGCGAGGCCTTAATCATGACCGCGGCGGGCTTGGCGGTCGCCATTCCCGCCGTCTTGGCCTACAACCTTTTTGGCCGCTACATCAATCGCATGGAGGCCGACTTAGAGGGCTTTGCTCGCGATTTACGTGAGCTGTTAGCTCATCATAGGGTGTAGCTCGATGAGTTTCGGCCGCCTTGAACGTAGCAAGGGCGCAGAGCCCATGAGTGAGATCAACGTTACGCCCTTGGTCGACGTGATGCTTGTGCTCTTGGTGATCTTCATCATCACTGCGCCTCTTCTTGCCAGTTCCATCAAGCTGGAGTTGCCCAAAACCGATGCCGCCAAGCCAGTCGATACACCCGCGTTCGTGAGCATCACCATTGACCCATCGGCCAAGGTTTTTCTCGGCGACCAACCGATTTCTTTGGCGGCCTTGGAAAGCAACCTCCAAACAACCGCCAAAACTAAGCCTGATGCCGAGGTTCAGTTGCGCAGTGACGCTTCGGTGCCCTATGGAAAAGTGCTGGAAGTGATCGGGATCGCACAGAAGGCGGGCTTGTCTCGCATCGGCTTCGTTGCAGACCCTCAAGCGAGTGGCGCCAAGCCCTGGCGGCGTGCCCCGTAAAATCGGGGGATGCAAGATAAATACGATCACACAGCGGTTGAAAAAGCCGCACAAGACCATTGGAATGCGGCGGATGTTTACCGCGTGCAGGAGCACGCTAAGGATGCCCAAGGCAACTTAAAGCCCAAGTACTACGCTTGCTCCATGCTGCCCTACCCCAGCGGCAAGCTGCACATGGGCCATGTACGCAACTACACCATCAACGATATGCTCACGCGCCAGCTGCGCATGAAGGGCTTCAATGTGCTCATGCCGATGGGCTGGGATGCGTTTGGCTTGCCGGCTGAAAACGCCGCGATGAAAAACAAAGTGCCGCCCGCGAAGTGGACGTACAGCAACATCGAGCATATGAAGAGCCAGATGCAAGCCATGGGCTTGGCGATCGACTGGAGCCGCGAGATGGCCGCTTGCGATCCGGCGTATTACAAGTGGAATCAGTGGTTGTTTCTCAAGATGCTGGAAAAGGGCATCGCCTATCGCAAGACGCAGGTCGTTAACTGGGATCCCGTCGATCAAACCGTACTCGCCAATGAGCAAGTGATTGATGGCAAAGGCTGGCGCACCGGTGCGACCGTGGAGAAGCGCGAGATTCCTGGCTACTACCTCAAGATTACCGATTACGCGCAAGAGCTGCTCGATCATGTGCAGATCGGCAACGACAAGGCATCGCTCACCGGCTGGCCCGACAAAGTGCGCCTGATGCAGGAAAACTGGCTGGGTCGATCAGAAGGTGTGCGCTTTGCATTCCCCCATGAAATCAAAGATGCGCAAGGGCATCTGATTCAAGACGGCAAGATGTATGTCTTCACGACGCGTGCCGACACGATCATGGGTGTGACCTTTGTGGCTGTCGCGCCTGAGCATCCGATTGCGGTGCGCGCCGCTGAATTGTCTAATGATCTTGCTATTAAAATAGAAGCGCTTAAGGCTGGCGGCACCACGGAAGCTGAGCTTGCGGTGAAAGAAAAAGTAGGCGAGCGAACAGGCTTGTTTGTTACTCACCCGCTCACTGGCGAACAAATTGAAGTCTGGGTCGCCAACTATGTGCTGATCAGCTATGGCGATGGCGCGGTGATGGGTGTACCAGCGCATGATGAGCGGGATTTTGTGTTTGCGAATAACAATGAAATACTTATCAAGCAAGTATTTAGACACATCGTTGAGGGGAGCTCTCCCTTTGAAAAACGTAGATCTATCGAAGGTGACACCTCATGGCAGCCCTACTTGTTTGACAAAAAGCAGTGGAAAGACTGGTATGCATCGAAATCACCAGATGAGGTTATTTCCGTAAATTCTGGCAAGTACGACGGTCTATCCTCTAAAGAGGCAGTCAATGCTGTCGCTGCTGACCTCGCTGCCAAAAACCTCGGCGAGAAAAAAATCACTTGGCGCCTGCGCGATTGGGGCATCAGCCGCCAGCGCTACTGGGGCACGCCAATTCCTATCGTACATTGCGCTGAGCATGGCGCGCAGCCTGTGCCCTTTGATCAGCTTCCCGTGAAGCTGCCCGAAGACTGCATCCCGGATGGCTCGGGTAATCCTCTTCACAAGCATGAAGGCTTTCATGCGGGCGCGATTTGCCCGATCTGCGGCAAGGCCGCGCGGCGCGAAACCGACACGATGGACACCTTCGTCGATTCGAGCTGGTATTTCATCCGCTATTGCTTGCCCGAAGCCGACCAAAGGCTCAGTGCAGAGATGACGAACAGCGCCGTTAACTATTGGATGCCAAAAACCGGTGGCGCAAACGGTGCAGGCATGGATCAATACATCGGCGGTATCGAGCATGCGATTTTGCATTTGCTCTACGCGCGCTTTTGGACGAAAGTCATGCGCGATATGGGGCTCTTGCAAGTCGATGAGCCCTTCACCAAGTTGCTCTGCCAAGGCATGGTGCTCAATCACATCTACTCTCGCAAAAACGAGAAAGGCGGCAAAGAGTATTTCTGGCCGCATGATGTGGAGCACATACATGATGAGGCCGGCAAGATCGTTGGCGCGAAGTTGAAGCATGCTGTGGACTACGCAGGCGAGCCGCTGCCCGCCGGCACGCCCATCACCTACGAAGGCGTAGGCACGATGAGCAAGAGCAAAAACAACGGCATCGACCCGCAAGAGCTGATCGACAAATACGGCGCCGACACCGCCCGTCTGTACACCATGTTCACCGCTCCGCCCGAAGCCACTCTGGAGTGGAACGATGGTGCAGTGGAAGGCAGCTACCGCTTCTTGAAGCGCGTTTGGGCCTTGGGCAGCAAGCTATACGCTCTGATTTCCATAGCATCTAGCGCAGGTTTTATAAGGCCTGAGGGCGCATTTGATTCAAAAAATCTGAGCAAGCAAGCGCAAACGCTGCGCTTGGAGATTCACAGCATTTTGAAGCAAGTCAGTTACGACTACGAGCGCATGCAATACAACACCGTGGTCTCCGGTGCGATGAAACTGCTCAACGCGCTCGAAGCCTTCAAGGCGGGCGATGGCACGCAAGTGGCTGGCAACAGTGACATGCTGGCTGTATTTGAAGGCTTTGGCATTTTGCTGCGTGTGCTATACCCAGCTACGCCGCATCTGGCACACGCGCTGTGGCAAGACTTGGGCTTTGAGAGCGTGCATGGCAATCTGCTCGACGCACCTTGGCCCAAAGTGGACGATATGGCCTTGGTGCAAGATGAGATAGAGCTAATGCTGCAGATCGGTGGCAAGCTGCGCGGCTCGATTCTTGTGCCGGCCACAGCCAGCAAAGAGCAAATCGAGGCGGCTGCTTTGGCCTCAGAAGCCTTTCAAAGAGCCGCTGCTGGCACTGCGCCAAAGAAAATCATCGTTGTGCCTGGCCGCTTGGTTAACATTGTCGTGTGAGAAATATGTCTGTCGCTCATCCCTTAGGTTCGCGTCGCCTGCTGCTTGGTGCGGGATGCGCCTGCGCCTTTGCTGCTGGCTTGACCGCCTGCGGCTTTCAGTTGCGCCAAGCCCCGAATCTTCCTTTTTCCACGTTGTATGCTGGTTTTGCCGAAAGCTCTAGCCTCGGGCAGGAGCTGCGCCGTTCGCTGGAATCGACCGGAGTGCGCGTGATAACGGATAACCGCCAGCTCGATGCGGCCCAGGTGATTCTCGATATCATTCAAGATCAGCGCGAAAAGGCTGTTGTTGGCGTCAATGCCTCGGGTCAAGTGCGCGAATTTCAGCTTCGCATTCGCTTCAAGTTTCGATTACGCGATAAACGCGGCAAGGAACTCATCAACGAGACGGAGCTTTTGTTGCAGCGCGATATTAGCTACAGCGAAAGTGCCGCTCTAGCTAAGGAAGCAGAAGAGGCATTGATCTACCGCAGCATGCAAAGCGATATCGTTCAACAAGTTCTACGGCGACTATCCGCCATTAAATCGCTTTGATTGCCACGGAGCGGCAAAGCATTAACGACGCTTTCCACTTGGATTCAGCAGATAGCCCGCGATTGCTTCGGTGAGTTTACCGGCCTGTTGGACGTGCTCCTCGCGACTGACCATGAGGCTCGTCACTAGCGCCTCTATCAACAAAGTTGCGGCGACAAAACTGCTAGAGATGACGGGGTGATTGGCTGTCGGCAGTGGCAACTCATCGCCGAAGCGGCCAATGGCGACGCTACGGAGTCCGTCAGCGCCACCACAGGGCACCGCGCAACTACTTCATCGGCGAATGAGCTGCCTATGTGCGCAAATTCAATCCGGCTTTTTGGCCGAATCGTCGGCGATTTCTTGATTTGGCGGCTCGCCGCCCTTTCGGCCGGAAAACATTGTCCACCAGACGATCAGTACCAGCAGTAGCAATGCGCCAAATGCTTCAAGCAAAATGAGGGTCATGAGAATCTTCCGTGCGCAGTTGTTAAGTCGTGTTGCTTTGGGTGCGATTGTAGGAATACTAGCCGCTTGCGGCTCTATGCCACCTACAAACCCCCCGCCCGATCAAGGTCAGATACCGCCAGCCGTCGCCGCATCTCCAGCGCCTGCTCCTGCTCCTGCTCCTGCTCCTTCAATCAGCCCATCAGACCCCGAGCCTGCGCCCACCGCCGCGGTCATTGTTCAGAGCAAAAGCCGTTGGACTCCCGTCCGCTGGGCCGATCTTGCTGGTTTTGACCATGATGCTCTGCATGAGGCTTGGAACGCTTGGATTCGCAGCTGCGAGCGGCCATCGCCGTCGTGGCAAAGCCTGTGCGCGGACATCCGCAAACTCTCCCTTGCAGACGGTGCGCAGCAACGCGCGTGGATGCGCGAGCGCCTACAACCGTACCGCGTGGAGCCTTTGACGGGCACAACCGAAGGCTTGCTCACCAGTTATTACGAGCCCGTGTTCGATGCCAGCCGCCGAGCCAGCGCCTCGTCTGCCGTGCCACTGTGGCAGCCGCCAGCCACGCTGGCGCAGCGCAAGCCTTGGTTCAATCGCAAAGAGATCGACACCTTGCCCGAAGCGCAGGCTGCACTGCGTGGCCGCGAGATTGCTTACCTTTCTGATCCTGTGGACGCGCTGATCCTCCAAATCCAAGGTTCCGGCCGCTTGCGCATCACAGAGCCCGATGGTTCTCAGCGCCTCGTTCGAGTCGCGTTTGCGGGCACGAACGATCAGCCCTATCGCTCCGTGGGCAGATGGCTGCTCGATCAAAACCTGATCCGCGATGCTTCCTGGCCTGGCATCAAAGCGTGGATTGCCGTCAATCCGCAGCGCCTGCAGGAGATGCTTTGGAGCAATCCGCGCATGGTGTTTTTCCGCGAGGAGGCGATTGATCCGGCGTTTGCGGCGCAAGGCCCGCGCGGCGCCCAAGGGGTTCCGCTCACCCCTGGCCGCTCGATCGCGGTGGATCGCGACAGCATTCCACTGGGCACACCCGTCTGGCT
>JANPAK010000514.1:0-30725 GCA_031429925.1 Variovorax sp. | reverse complement strand
TTAGAGGCGGACGAAACACAGAAGCGCCGTAAAGGCAATGAGGTTGAGATCCATCTTCAACGATTTATGCCCGCGGATGCGCTTCGTATTCGTGGTCGTCACAACGCAATGAATGCGCTGGCGGCCTTGGCGCTGTCTAGTGCCGCCGGCTGCAGTCTGTCAGCGGTGCTTTTTGGTTTGCGCGAATACCGTGGTGAGCCGCATCGACTGCAATCATTGGCAATCATCAATGGGGTGGAGTACATCGACGATAGCAAAGGCACCAATGTGGGAGCCACTGTAGCTGCTCTAACGAGTTTAGGTGCTGAGCGCAAGCTTGTGGTGATACTGGGCGGAGATGGGAAGGGGCAGGACTTTTCGCCTCTTGCGCAACCCGTTGCTTTGCACGGGCGCGGCGTGATGCTCATTGGTCGCGACGCCTCGCTGATCGAACAAGCCTTGCTAGGCACCGACGTTCCAACGCAGAGAATTGGTAGTCTCAAAGAGGCTGTGCACCGTGCGGCACAAATTGCGCGCGTAGGAGATGCGGTGATTATGTCCCCAGCTTGCGCCAGCTTCGACATGTTCACGGACTACAAGCATCGGGCTGACGTCTTTTTGGCAGCCGTTAAGGAGCTTGCAGACGATGCGGGCGCGGCACTGGCGGAGGCGACATGAGCGAATCTACTGCACCGCTGGGTTGGGCCGCGCGGCTGGTGCAAAAACTGCGCGGTGTGACCTTAGCCGCTACCGATGTGCTTCCCGTACGAACCACCTATGGCGGCAACCATCGAAGCGCCGCAAGCGTCATGGGCGTTGACAGGCCTTTGCTTTGGGCGATCATCGTCTTGCTGCTTTGGGGTGCGATCATGGTGTACTCCGCGTCAATTGCCCTGCCTGACAATCCACGTTTTGCAAGATATGCGCACACGCACTTTCTGACGCGGCACTTGTTGTCCATGACGATTGCGGTGAGTGTGGGCTTGCTGGCATTCCAAATCCCGATGAAGACATGGGAGAAGATTGCACCTTGGCTGTTCATAGCCTCACTCTTCTTACTGATCGCCGTCTTGATTCCCGGCGTTGGCAAAGTTGTCAACGGTGCGCGGCGTTGGATTTCACTTGGCCTGATGAACTTTCAGCCGTCCGAGCTGGCCAAATTTGCTGTCCTTTTGTATGCGGCGGATTACATGGTTCGCAAGATGGATGTCAAAGAACGGTTCTTTCGAGCCGTCCTACCCATAGCGGTGGCTGTTGGTGTGGTTGGGCTCTTGCTTCTTGCGGAGCCCGATATGGGGGCGTTCATGGTCATTGCGGTGATTGCCATGGGCATTTTGTTCCTTGGTGGTGTGAATGCCCGTATGTTCTTCTTGATTGCTGCTGTGATGGTGTTGGCCTTCACCATGATGGTTTGGTTCTCAGACTGGCGGCGTGAGCGGATCTTTGCTTATCTGAACCCTTGGGACGAGAAGCACGCCTTAGGCAAAGGCTACCAGCTCTCGCATGCACTGATTGCGATTGGGCGTGGCGAGATCTTTGGCGTTGGCTTGGGTGGCAGCGTGGAAAAGCTGCACTGGCTGCCTGAGGCGCATACTGATTTCTTGTTAGCAGTCATTGGCGAAGAGTTTGGACTGATTGGCGTGTTGATGCTGATTGGCATGTTCTTCTGGATCACACGTCGCATCATGCACATTGGTCGGCAGGCGATCGCGTTAGATCGCGTCTTTGCAGGCCTCGTCGCGCAAGGCGTTGGTATCTGGATTGGGTTCCAGGCCTTTATCAACATGGGCGTCAATCTTGGCGCATTGCCTACCAAAGGCTTAACACTACCATTGATGAGCTATGGTGGTTCCGCGATCTTGATGAACTTACTGGCATGCGCGGTTGTGCTGCGCGTTGACTGCGAGAACAAAGAGTTGATGCGAGGAGGGCGCACGTGAAGATCGCTCTCATCATGGCGGGTGGCACTGGCGGCCACATTTTTCCAGGGCTTGCTGTAGCCGAGGCTTTGCGAGAGCGGGGTTGGGTGGTGCATTGGTTGGGAGGCCCAGATAGTATGGAATCCCGTTTGGTGCCACAGCGTGGATTCATCTTCGAGCAGATTGATTTTTCAGGCGTGCGTGGCAAGGGCGCCCTCGCATTGTTTTTGTTGCCCCTGCGATTGCTCAAGGCTTTTTGGCAGAGCATTGGCGTAGTCCGGCGCGTCAAGCCAGATGTGGTGATGGGATTGGGCGGCTACATCACCTTCCCTGCTGGGATGATGGCGGTGCTGCTTGGTAAACCTCTGATCTTGCATGAACAAAATGCCGTGGCTGGTATCGCGAACAGAGTGCTTGCAGGCGTGGCAGACAGAGTCTTCACCGCCTTCCCAAGTGCGTTTCCCAAAGGAGAGTGGATCGGAAATCCGCTACGCAAGGAATTTTTGGAGCAAGCACCACCGCAGGAACGGTTTAAGCAGCGCAGTGGACGCTTCAAACTGCTTGTGGTGGGCGGTAGTTTGGGTGCAAAGGCGTTGAACGATGCCATTCCGAAAGCCCTGGCTGCAATGCCCCCAGAACAACGCCCACAAGTGATTCACCAAGGTGGCGAAAAGCAAATCGAGCAACTGCGCGCTAACTATGCGGCGTCCGGCGTGGAGGCTGAACTCACGCCGTTTATTACCAATACTGCGCGCGCTTTTGCCGACGCCGATCTGGTGATTTGCCGTGCGGGGGCATCTACTGTGAGTGAAATTGCTGCTGTCGGCGCTGCAGCGGTGCTGGTGCCATTTCCGTTTGCTGTGGATGATCATCAAACGAAAAATGCCCGATTTTTGAGTGATCAAGGCGCGGCGACACTGCTACCCCAACAGCAAATGACCGTGGATTACATCATTCATTTGTTGTCAAAAACAGATCGACTGACGCATTATTTAAAGGCGGAAAAAGCCTATTCACTGCGAAAGATTGATGCCACTGACAAGGTGGTGCAGGCTTGTGAGGCTTTAAGGCGAAAGACAGCATGAAACACGCGATTCGAAAAATTCATTTTGTGGGTATTGGCGGCGCTGGCATGAGTGGCATCGCTGAAGTGTTGCACAACTTAGGCTACAACATATCAGGATCTGACTTAAGTGACAGTGTCGCGTTGCGGCGGTTGCAAAGCTTGGGCATCCAAACGGCGATTGGCCACACTTCTGTCAATATTGCTGATGCGGACTGCATCGTGACGTCGACTGCGGTCAAGGATAGCAATCCTGAAGTGATTGCTGCCCGTGAGAAGCACATTCCGATTGTGCCGCGCGCGGTGATGTTGGCGGAGCTTATGCGGATGAAGCAGGGGATTGCCATTGCCGGCACGCATGGCAAGACCACCACCACGTCTCTTGTCGCTAGCGTGCTCGCTGAAGCGGGGCTTGACCCCACCTTTGTGATAGGCGGACGCCTTAACAGTGCTGGCGCCAACGCCAAGCTCGGCTCGGGCCAGTTCATTGTGGTTGAGGCGGATGAGTCGGACGCCTCTTTCTTGAACTTGTTGCCAGTGATGGCCACGATCACGAACATCGATGCTGATCACATGGACACCTACGGCCAGAGTTTGGACAAACTCAAGGCGGCATTTCTGGAATTTTTGCACCGCATGCCGTTTTACGGTGCGGCAGTGCTTTGCCTAGATGATCCAGGCGTACGCAGCATTTTGAGTCAAGTGGCTCGACCCATTACGACCTACGGGATCGATGAGGGTGCGCAGATTCGCGCAACTCAGGTCGAATCGGCAAACGGCCAGATGCGGTTCGTCGTCCAGCGCCGAAACGGGGTAGCTTTGCCCGATTTGGCGATCACGCTCAATCTGCCTGGCGAACACAACGTACGCAATGCCTTGGCTGCGATTGCCATCGCTACTGAGCTTGATGTACCCGATACAGCGATTCAAAAGGCACTGGAAGAGTTTAAAGGCGTCGATCGACGCTTTCAGAGTTTCGGCGACCTTCCCGTTAAGGCTGTTAACGGCGGCGGTAGTTTCCGCGTGATTGACGATTATGGTCACCATCCGGTCGAAATGGCGGCTACGCTTGCTGCCGCGCGCGGTGCTTTCAAGGGGAGGCGTATTGTTTTGGCGTTTCAGCCGCACCGCTACAGCCGAACCCGCGATTGCTTTGACGACTTCGTGAAGGTTCTCGGAGGGGCCGACTTAGTTTTAATGAGCGAAGTTTATGCCGCAGGGGAAATGCCTATTGTGGCCGCCGATGGTCGTGCCCTTGCCAGGGCTCTCCGTGTGGCTGGCAAAGGCGAGCCGATATTTGTCGATGATATTTGCGTGATGCCTCAAGCGATTCTAGATGCGGCGCGAGATGGTGACGTCGTCGTTTGCATGGGTGCAGGGTCGATCAGCGGCGTACCAAGTCGGCTGGTGAGCTTGGCTAGCGATCTGGAAAATCACCAAAAAAAATGAAAAATGCTACAAAATTAGGAGCATTTTGCGTAATAATGGCGGGCAGTAGCATGTTAAAAAGATGAGCAAGGAAAGCATGTTCGGAAAAACGGCAGTGTTGTTTGGAGGCTCCTCTTCAGAGAGGGAAGTCTCGATCATGTCCGGTCAGGGCGTGCTGGCAGCCTTGTCGTCCCAAGGTGTGGATGCGCACGGTTTTGACCCTGCCTTGCGCGACATTGGTGATCTGGCAAAAGAGGGCTTTGAGCGCTGTTTCATTGCCCTTCATGGTCGGCACGGTGAAGATGGCACGGTGCAGGGGGCGCTGGAGCTATTGGGCATCCCTTACACCGGTTCGGGCGTGATGGCTTCGAGCGTGGCCATTGATAAGGTTATGACTAAACGAATTTGGCGAGCAGAGGGATTGCCAACGCCAGATTGGCGTTTGGTGCGTAGCGCTAAAGCTACTCGTGATGCGCTTGCAGTTTTAGCGCAAAGCGGTGCCCCCATGATTGTCAAACCAGCCCGGGAAGGTTCAACCATCGGCTTGGCCAAAGTAACTGAGCCTGGGCAATGCGAGGCGGCTTATCAGTTGGCAGCGCGACATGATGATATGGTGTTGTGCGAGCAATTTATTGCAGGCGACGAGGTAACCTGCCCGATCATTGGCACGGGTTCCGATGCTAGGGCATTGCCGTTGGTTCGCATTGTTGCGCCAGACGGCAATTACGATTACCACAACAAGTACTTTGGTACAAAGACAAAGTACATGGTTCCCTGCGATCTGCCCGGCGGCGAGGAGCAGGTCATACAAGAACTTGTGTTGAGCGCCTACCAGAGCCTAGGCTGCCGAGGATGGGCTCGCGCAGATGTGATGATTGATGCTGCCACGCGGCTTCCGTATTTGCTGGAAATCAACACCTCACCTGGGATGACAGGGCATTCCTTGGTCCCGATATCTGCAAAGGCGGCCGGCATCAGCTATGAGGATTTGTGCTTGCAGGTGCTCCAAACTGCAACGCTCGACGGAGCGCGGTCATGACGTTAGCCGCCCTGACCAGTACGTCCCATGTTGAGGGCGCGCCAGTTGATGTACGTTTTATGAATGCGGCAAGTCTGCTGCTTAGCTTGGTGGCTTGTGTTGCCACCTTGGGATTCGTCGCACGGTGGGCATTTTCCCATCCAGCCGCCGCGATCTCGCGCATTGTCATCGAGGGAGATAGTGCTCACTACAACGCATTGACTCTGCAAGCCAACGTTGGCTCGCGTATCAGCGGGAATTTCTTTACGGTTGATCTTGCACGTGCTCGTGAAATTTTTGAGTCAGTGCCCTGGGTTCGCCTTGCCGTGGTGCGTCGTGAGTTTCCGAATCGGTTGCGCGTGAAAATTGAGGAGCACCGTAGCGCGGCGCTGTGGGGCGCTGACACTGAATCGCGCATGGTCAATGGTGCGGGCGAAGTGTTTGAGGCAAATCCTGGAGAAGCTCAGAGTCAAGCCCTGCCGCGACTGGTCGGAGCAGAGGGCCAATCAGCGCAAATGCTCTGGATGTATCAGAGTCTATCAAGCGCTTTACGGCCGTTGGATGTCGTGGTGGATGAGTTGCAGTTGTCTGGTCGTGGTGCGTGGCAAGCGGTGCTAGATACGGGTGCCGTCATCGAGTTAGGGCGAGGCACGCCCGACCTCGTGTTGGCTCGATTGTCCAAATTCCTGTCTACGCATAAGCAAGTGTTAGTGGCATATCAGCGCGCGGGGATCGATCGAGTGGAATCTGTGGATTTGCGACACAGCGACGGTTATGCGATTCGCCTGCGCGGCGTGTCAACAGTCGCAACGACGGTGGTTGGGAAGTAAGAGGCAGATATGGCAAAAGAATATAAAGACTTGGTGGTCGGGCTGGATATTGGCACCTCGAAAGTGATGGTGGTTGTCGCAGAGGTGCTCCCTGGCGGGGAGCTTAAATTGGCTGGCCTTGGCGTCGCAGCGGGCAATGGACTCAAGCGAGGCGTTGTAGTCAACATCGAAGCGACGGTGCAAAGCATTCAACAGGCTCTCAAAGAGGCCGAGCTCATGGCGGATTGCAAGATCAGTCGCGTCTACACGGGTATCACAGGTAGCCATATCCGTGGTATCAATTCGAGTGGAATGGTGGCCGTTAAGGATCGCGAGGTTTCAGCGATGGACGTGGCCCGTGTGGTGGAGACCGCTAAAGCAATCAACATTTCGACCGATCAACGATTGCTGTTGGTCGAGCCTCAAGAGTTTGTGATCGACGGACAAGACGTGCGTGAACCTATTGGTATGAGTGGTATTCGGTTGGAGGCCAAAATTCACCTCGTAACAGGTGCGCAAAGCGCGGCAGAGAACATCATTAAGTGCGTACGCCGCTGTGGTTTGGAAGTTGAGCAACTGATGCTCAATCCACATGCTTCAAGTAAGGCAGTGCTGACGGAAGATGAAAAAGACCTTGGCGTGGCGATGATAGATATCGGTGCAGGTACGACAGATGTTGCAATATTTACCGGTGGAGCCATTCGCCATACTGCTGTCATTCCTATCGCCGGGGACTTGATTACCAGCGACATCGCCATGGCACTCAGAACGCCAACAAAAGACGCGGAGGATATCAAAGTTGACAGCGGCTGCGCAAAGCAGTTGTTAGCTGATCCTCAGGCGCAAGTGGAAGTGCCTGGGTTGGGTGATCGCAGCCCGCGAATGTTGGGCAAGCAGGCCCTTTCAGGAGTGATTGAACCCCGGGTGGAGGAAATTTACCGTCTGGTACTGCAAGTGATCCGCGAGTCTGGCTACGAAGAGGTATTGTCGTCAGGTATTGTGATCACCGGTGGCAGCGCAATGATGCCAGGCATGCTTGAGTTAGGTGAGGACATTTTCCTGAAGCCGGTGCGGCGTGGGTTACCCCAGTACAACTCAGCACTTGCCGATATGGTGGCACAGCCGCGCGCGGCAACCGTCATGGGTCTTCTAGAAGAAGCCCGCATGGCCCGCCTGCGAGGCTACAAGGTCGCGCACAAGAGTGGTTCTATGAAGAATGCATTTTCGCGAATGAAGGACTTTGTCGTGGGGAACTTTTAACTATGTG
Source organism: Variovorax sp. (assembly GCA_031429925.1). Lineage (GTDB taxonomy): Bacteria > Pseudomonadota > Gammaproteobacteria > Burkholderiales > Burkholderiaceae_C > JANMDU01. Next base: position 23,242 of record JANPAK010000514.1, on the reverse strand, counting down.
CTGTCAGCCATTTATAGCTGGAACTGGGCCACCTGAAGCGCTACGCGCGAGCTTCGGTGGTTTGGCGCCACATACGCATTCCGAGCAAGTGTTTGTCAGAATTCAAGGAGAACGACCATGGGTATTGAAATGATTGAGGTAGAAGAGTTCAACCAAGGCACGCAGATCAAAGTGATCGGTGTGGGCGGCGGCGGCGGTAATGCTGTCGAGCACATGATCGCATGCGGAGTGCAGGGAGTTCAGTTCGTGACTGCGAATACTGATGCCCAGGCCTTGTCTCGCAGTGCGGCGCACAAGACGATTCAGTTGGGCACCTCTGGTCTAGGTGCTGGCAGCAAACCTGACAAAGGGCGCGACTGCGCCCATTCTGCCGAGGATGACATCCGCAGTGCTATAGAAGGCGCGCACATGCTCTTTATTACCGCTGGAATGGGTGGAGGCACGGGCACAGGCGCCGCGCCAGTAATCGCGAGGATAGCGCGGGAGATGGGTATTCTTACTGTGGGCGTGGTCACGAAACCCTTTGAGTGGGAGGGCGGGCGACGCATGAGCAATGCAGACACAGGCTTGGCCGAGTTAGAGGCTAACGTGGATTCTCTGATTGTGGTGCTCAATGAAAAGCTGCTGGACGTTCTGGGTGACGATATTACCCAAGATGAAGCTTTTGCGCACGCAAACGATGTTTTGAAGAACGCCGTGGGTGGCATTGCGGAGATCATCAACGTCCCCGGCCATGTCAACGTCGACTTTGAAGATGTGCGAACCGTGATGGGCGAGCCCGGTAAGGCGATGATGGGCACAGCCGCTGCCAATGGGCCAGATCGCGCTCGCATTGCGGCTGAGCAGGCTGTGGCCTGTCCGTTGCTCGAAGGTATTGATTTGTCTGGAGCTAAGGGCGTATTGGTGCTCATCACTGCGGCGAAGGGGTCACTAAAACTGAGTGAATCTAAGTTGGCTATGAACACTATTCGCGCTTACGCCTCGCCGGACGCTCACGTAATTTATGGGACAGCCTATGATGACAACCTTGGTGATAACATTCGAGTGACGGTCGTTGCCACGGGTCTTTCGCGTACCGGCGCACGGCGTACAGCGCCGCCCATGCAAGTGGTGCGCACGGGGACCGATGATGCGTTCGGACATGCGCACATTCCAACCGTTAGTCAGGTGGTTGGGCAAACCCCTATCGTTGGTCATGGCGGATTGGGCGTTGCGCAGGCTGCATCTTACGGTGGCGTAGATATCCCGAGCGTTTGGCGAACCAATCGGACCCAGGCGAGCGCAAAAGTTGACGCGCTTTCGGCCGGCGGCATGGACGATTTGGAGATTCCAGCTTTTCTGCGCAAGCAAGCAGATTGAGCCAGCCAATCGCCGGCTGCGGGAATCGCGGGTGTCGAGTTGAACTCTGCGCCCTCTTTTGTTTTGTCAACTAAAATTGATTTGTGTTGCTACAAAGAACCATCAAAGCACTTGTCAAAGCTGTAGGCGTTGGGGTCCACAGCGGTCAGCGGGTAGAACTCCAACTCAGGCCCGCTGCTGCAGACACCGGGATTGTGTTTCGCCGAGTAGATCTCAGCGATCCTGTAGACATTCCCGTCACAAGCGTAGCGGTCACCGACACCCGCATGGCGACCACTGTAAGCGCACCGGGACAACCGTCGGTGCGAGTACAGACGATTGAACACTTGCTTTCTGCGTGTTCGGGGCTAGGCATTGACAATCTGTACGTTGACATCACTGCGGAAGAGGTTCCAATCCTTGATGGTTCGTCTGCCTCGTATGTATTTTTGCTCCAAAGCGCCGGGATCGTCACTCAAAGCGCGGCAAAGCGATTTGTCCGCGTGTTGCAAACAGTAGAAGTGCACCAAGGGCAAGGGGATCAGCTCAAGTGGGCTCGACTCGAGCCATTCGAAGGGTTTAAGCTTAAGTTTGAGATCGAGTTTGGTCATCCTGCAGTAGATGCAACTGGCCAGTATGTAGAGTTTGATTTGTCCAAAGATAACTACGCGCGCGATATTGCACGTGCACGTACTTTTGGTTTCACCAAGGACGTGGAAAATCTGCGCGCTAAGGGCCTTGGGCTCGGGGGTGGTATGGACAATGCCATTGTCATGGATGACTATCGCGTGCTCAACGGTGGTGGTTTGCGATATGACGATGAGTTTGTTAAGCACAAGATTTTAGACGCTATGGGTGACTTGTACTGCCTAGGAAAGCCTCTGCTTGCAGCCTATGGCGCATTTCGATCTGGACATGCGTTAAACAATTTATTGCTGCGTGAGTTGCTGTCGCGCCCCGATGCATACGACGTGGTCAGTTTTGATGACGTGGGCAGGGCGCCATCTGGGTTTGCTCGATTGTTGCCCACTTGGTAGATCGAGTCATCTGATGGCTATGCCCAATCCGCGCGCGCCAGTACAGGCTTCGCAGGCAAGACTGATCTTGCAGGATCCAGTGGTCTTTGATCAGGCTAGTCAGCCAGCGCTTCGCAGCAGCCAAGAGCTTTTCTCGATTGATGCGACGTCGACCTTGGAGCGAGAGCAAGCTCGTGAGCTTTGGGAAAGCATGAGCATGGAGCCGGAGGTCGCGCGAGATCGGCAATCTGAGCGGAAACGTCTTTTGTCGCGGGCAGACGGTTTGACGAGGGAGTCAGAAGCGGCAAAGGCGGAGGCTACTGCACTCAAAGCTCAACTCGCTCGTGAGCAAGAAGATCGATGGAATCATCCTCTGATTTACGCGGGTGCGGCAAGCCTGATTGGGCTTGGAGTCCTTTGGATCACCGAGCGCCGTCAACGTATCAGTCTTCAAGAGCAACAACTGATTGAGTTCGCAGAACAAAGCCCGACCTCTCTAGAGGATCAGTCATACCTCTCAGACGCGGATCCGAAGTTGGCGGCGATCAACGCAATTTACGCGTTGGAAGAATCACAGGATTTGGTTGAAGATTTCTCGACGGATGTGCCGGGGCGGACAGCCGGTCAGTTCGAGATGCCGCCAGTAGAGTCGACGCACAAACAAGGCATCGCCTCCGACGGCCTGCTGGTCGGTGAGCGAAGCGGGTCGCCGATTGTTTCCGAACCCCCTGCGTGGGCGAAATCCAAGCAATTGCACAAACCGCCAACTGAGGATGAGCATATTGTCGTGTCCCAATTGCAACGGGACCAATCCTTGGCCGGTCGCTCTAAGCGCTTGCTCAGCAGCTTGTTTCGCCGATCATCGCCGGCTGACGGTGAGCAATTCTCGCACTCGCCGACAGAGCTGCCTACTACACAAGCCTGGGCTTCAGATGTGCTTTCGACGCAGTCGCATCGATTTGACCTCAGCGAAGTTTCTGATTCAGACCTTGAGAACGAGGCGAACGAGATTTTCGAGCAGGAGTTGCGGCGGCAAGATCTACAAGAGGGTGACCACCCTAAGACCGACCTTTTGCCTAAGATCCGCGCATTGCCTCAGCAAGGAGAGGCAACGATGGCATACCTTCTTGAGTTGCGCACAACTATGCACGGGCTTTGCGCATTGGGTCGTCACGAGGGCGCTGCCCGACTTTTGAGGGAACATTTGGATGCCAACCCAACCACATCGGCTTGGGCCTATGTCGAATACATGCATCTTTGCGAATTGCTGGCTCAACGCGATGATTTTGAGGCAATTCGTAAGCGCTATCGCGTGGAATTCAATCGGATGGCACCCTATTGGCACGAACCTAATTCCTATGTACTCGGAATCGATGGCTATGCAAGGGCCAGCATCGAATTGTGTACCGTGTGGGCTAAAGGTAAGGAAGCCACGAGCTTGGCGATTACATCATGGTTGGTAGGTCCCATATTGGGGCGAAAAATCGTCCAACTGCCTGCATATCACGACTTGTTTGATTTGTATGAGATGCTTGGTTTTGTTGATTTGCCGTCGACGCGGACTTTGGCAACATTCGAATCGGCCATTAAACCTGTAAGCGTCGCCCCGACCTTGATTGCACGCCATTCGGTGAATCACTCAGTCGTTGTTGCTACCGGCGACCTGCCCACCTCAAAGGCACAAGCTGATCTGATCCAAGACGATTTCGTCGCTACGGTAAGCTTGCTTGAATTGGACTACGAGTTTTCCTCAGACGTCACGCTTGAGAAGCATGATTTGGAACAGTCGGAAAAGGCAGTTACTATTGTCAAGACAGGCCATTTTTCTGTGGACTTCAATGTTGATGGGACCGAAATGGGTAACTTGTTGGAGGCTGCTGCCCAGCCTGATCAGAAGTAAATTTCATGTACGTACTATTTGAAGAGGGCGGCAAGTTCTTGGCTGCGCGAGTTCTTTCACATGCGGAAAGCTCCGTACAGGCTGAAATGGAGTCCGGTAAGCGCGTCAAGCTAAAGCAGGCGCTGGTGTTGATGCAGTTTGAACAGCCCTCGCCGGCTCTGCTACTGCAGCAAGCGGCTGAGTTGTCTTCCAGCATGGATATGAACTTAGCTTGGGAATTCTCACCAGACAACGAGTTTGGCTTTACCGATCTCGCGCGCGAGTACTTCAGCGCTAAACCCACTGTTGTCGAGCAGGCCGCGTGCTTAATTTGCCTTTTCCAAGCGCCACATTATTTCCGAAGGGCAGGCAAAGGGCGTTTCCGAAAGGCAAGCGCTGACGTCGTGCAGCAGGCTCTAGCCGCTATCGAGAAGAAAAAGCAAGTCACGGCGCAGATCGCTGCTTGGGCGAATCAGCTTGAGAAGGGCCAGTGTCCTGATCCCGTCCGTGAGCAGCTTTATAAAATTCTTTTCAAGCCTGATAAGAACGCTCCGGAATACAAAGCTGTTGTCGACGCCTCGCGCACCACGAAAATCGCGCCCTTGGCTCTGCTGACGGCTGCAGGCGCCATTGGTTCTGCCTATGAATTTCACTGGCAGCGATTCGCTTTTGAGCATTTTCCTAAAGGCACAGGTTTTGCTGATCTCCGAGCAACGGCCGTTGCGGATGTGCTTCCGGTTGCGGCGGTTCAGGCATTTTCTATCGATGACAGTCAGACGACTGAGATCGATGATGCGCTGAGTGTTGAGGGTTTGGGCAGCGGCACCGTGGTCGTGGGCATTCACATTGCTGCACCAGCACTGGCCTTTCAACCGGGCAGTGCGTTGGATAAAGCGGCACGCGAACGATACTCCACCGTGTACATGCCAGGTCATAAGCTAACGATGTTACCGAACGACGTCGTGCAACACTACACTCTCGCTGAGGGCAAGGATTGCCCGGCCCTTTCGCTATACGTCACTTTCGACGAGCAGACCTTAACAATCTTGAGTAGCGAAACGCGGATCGAGAGAGTGCCTATTGCGTATAACTTGCGTCACGATCAACTCGATGCGCATGTCACGCAAGCTTGGTTGACCTCGAACGGAGCGGACGAATTTCAGGGTTCCAAAGATACTGAACCGTTGCACGTCCTGCGTAGACCGCTATCATTTTTATACCGACTGGCTAACCAGCTGAAGGCTCAGCGTGAGCATATTCGTGGTAAGCCGGAGACTTTCAATCGGCCTGACTACAGTTTCCGCGTAGCAACCATAGGTGACGCGCCCGTAGGCGACGAGCAGATCGAGATTAACGTCCGACGCCGTGGGGCTCCCTTGGATATGATTGTGGCGGAAGCAATGATTCTCGCCAACAGCACCTGGGGGCAGTGGTTGACGCAGTATGGCGTACCGGGCATCTATCGGTCCCAAGCAAGCCTAGCGCCCGGCGTCAAAGTTCGGATGGGTACAAAAGCTTTGCCGCACGCCGGGATCGGTGTCAAGAGCTATGCGTGGAGCACATCGCCACTGCGACGCTACGTTGATTTGGTGAACCAATGGCAATTAATTGCCTGTGCCCGGCATGGAGCAACGGCTGCGCTTGCAGCGCCATTCAAACCCAAAGATGTTGAGTTGTTTGGAATCGTCAGCGGTTTTGACGCGGCTTATGCAGCCTATGCCGGGTTCCAAAGTGGGATGGAGCGATATTGGACGCTGCGCTATTTGCAACAGCGAGTGCTAACCGAGTTGACTGCGACGGTCATCAAAGACGGCTTGGTTCGTGCGGAGGAGCTTCCGCTGGTCGTTAACGTTGCTGGCGTGGGCAGTTTCCCGCGAGGGACCCGAGTCAGGATTCGTCTGGGCGCAATAGACCTTCTGTTGCTGGAAGTTAACGCAACTTTGTTAGAGCGGTTGGATTCTGAGGAGGTCAGCGGGTCTGAAACCGAGGAAGCCGACGATGAACTGCGACCCGCGAGCGTGCATCTTGCGTTGGATGTTAACGAAGAGATCGCGGAAAAAGGCTCGGAAACCGTCGCTTGAAAAAGCTTTGAATGCTATAGATAATAGAGCATTGTGAAATTATTTAGAGATGTAAGCACCTTAGGCGTCGCACTGACGATATCTTTGCTCGTCCATGCCGGCTTGCTCACGGTACGCTTTGTCGATCCCGAGCGTTTTAATCGTGTTTTTCAAGACACGCCGCTTGAGGTTATCTTGGTCAACGCCAAATCCAACGAAAAACCTGATTTGGCCAAAGCAATTGCACAGGCATCTCTGGCGGGTGGAGGAGATGTTGAAGTCGGTCGTGCAACCACCCCTCTGCCCCTGTCGTCATTGACAAGTCTTGGCGATGCGAATGAAGATAGTCAGCGCAAACTGGAATCACTTCAAGAGCAGCAAATGCTGATGCTTGCGACCATCAAAAGCCAACTGGCAGCAATGCCGCCGCCAGACCCGAAGTTGTCGTCGCAGAACGCCGAGGCGGTTGCTCAGGAGCAGCGGCGCAAACAGTTGCTGCAGCTTTTGGCGGAAATTGAAAAGCGTATTAATGAGCAAAACGCCCGGCCTAAGAAGCGATACATTAGCCCAGCGACGCGCGAAGAGGTCTATGCTGTTTACTATGATGGTTTGCGGCGAAAGATTGAAGATCGCGGTACACAAAACTTCCCAGAAGCTGCGGGCAATAAACTTTATGGCGAGTTGACCATGATCGTCACGGTCAATCATGATGGACGGGTCCTAGACACGGAAGTAGTGGAAACCTCAGGCATTACGGCCTTAGATCGCCGCGCTCAGAGTATTGCCAAGGCTGCTGGGCCATTTGGTAAATTCTCCGATGAAATGCGCCGCCGCGCGGACCAGATTGTGGTCGTCTCTCGCTTCAAGTTTACCCGTGACGAGACGCTTGAAACTAAACTGACTTCGCGTTGATCATGGTGAGAGTCTTTTGGCGGTGGCTTGGTTTAATGACACTAGCGATGTTGGCGCTACAACTTTTTTTCGTCCTACGTATTGCTAGTATGCGTTGGATCGATCCTCAATCGACCGCGTTCGAACGCTCAGAGATTTGGCAGTTGATCATTGCCTCTGAGAAACCATTTGCGTGGAAACAAAAATGGTTGCCGTATGCGCAAATTTCGGAGCACATGAAGCGTGCGGTCATCGCTAGCGAAGACGGCGATTTTGCTTATCACGATGGCGTTGAATGGGATGCGATCGAGACGGCGTGGCAGCGCAATACCCGTGCGGAGCGACACGCTGAACGGCGTAGCCAGCGCACGGGTAAGGTGATTTCGCCAAAAATTGTCGGCGGCTCGACCATCACCCAACAACTTGCAAAGAACTTGGTGTTGTCAGGTGAGCGAACTTTCCTTCGAAAGGGTCAAGAGTTTGTAATCACCATCGCTTTGGAGGCTTTTTTGCCCAAGAAGCGCATTCTTGAAATTTATCTCAATAGCGTTGAGCTAGGATACGGTGTGTTTGGTGTGGAAGCGGCTTCACAGCACTACTACCGAAAGAGTGCCACTCGACTAACGCCTTTTGAGGCCGCGCGATTGGCCGTGATGTTGCCCCGACCTAAGTTCTTTGAGAAAACGCCAAATTCTGCTTACCTTCAAAGCCGGGCGCAAACCATTGTGGCTCGGATGGGCGACGCTGAGTTGCCTTGACTAGCGCCGGCAATACCGTGCAGAAGACTGGGCTCGCAAAGCGTCAGAGTTAAGCAAGCAAATGGCTCAAGCTGGGCTCTAGAAACTCGGTCGGACTGCGTTTGAAGCCGGAGCGCGCATAGCGCTGAAGGCGGCCCATGCAAAAAGCAGTGAGTACCGAGGCACGCGCCTGTGCTTCAACCGTGGGCGCTTCGCTGTGCGAAACAAGCTCTCGCAAACTTTGACGGAAATGGGCCTCGAGTTTGTCAAAAAGCGCATTCATTCGCTGCTGCAACCGCTCGTGCTCGTAAACCAATGCATCGCCCGCCATCACTCTACACATACCAGGATTTTTTTCTGCGAACTGCAATACCATCGACATCGTCTTGGCGATGCGGGCATTGGGCATAGTTTCACGGTCAGCAATTTGGTTGACCAAACTGAATACACTGCTTTCAATGAATTCGATGAGGCCCTCGAACATCTGAGCCTTGCTGGCAAAGTGGCGATAGAGCGCAGCTTCTGATACGTCGAGCCTCGCCGCCAATGCGGCAGTCGTGACCCGTTCAGCACCGGGCTGCTCAAGCATGGTCGCTAAAGTTTGCAGGATTTGCACCCGTCGTTCGCCCGGTTTCGGGCGTTTGCGCGCAGGCGCATCAAGGGGCGTGTTTTCAAGGGAGGCGACTTCAGACATGTCAAACATTCTCGCACAGCTTGTCAGGAATCTTGCTAGCTTTCGTCTGGCGCGGCATGCAGGTAAACACTCACCAGCAACCCACGATGCCCCATTTGCGCATGAGGGTCCGCGTCGGCAAAGCTTAGCTGCGTGCGGTGTAGCTTGGCAATTTCGTGTGCGATCGCCAAGCCAAGGCCATTTCCTTCACCACCAGTGCCCCGCACCCGATAAAACCGATCAAGGACGCGCGTACGCTCTTCGGGTGCTATGCCTCGTCCGTTGTCGCGCACTTGCAATAGAAATCCATCTTCATGGTGCCGCACCACCAAGGTGACCGCGCTGAGACCATGGGGTGACTGCTTGGACGGCGCAAAGTGTGCAGCTGTGTAGCGAATTGCGTTGTCAGTCAAATTGGCCAGTAGCTCACGCAAAAGCCAGTCGTGCCCAAGCGCGAGCATCGGGGCGGCGGTGTTGATCTCTAAGCCTAAGTCGACCGCCAACCGCGTGGCGCCATCTAGATGCTGTTCAAGGACGTCCGCGCAGAGTTGCGTTAGATCGACCCGCTGCATCTCTTGGCGCCCCAGCGAGTGGGAGTCTGCACGCGATAGGGCAAGCAGTTGGGTCGCCAGTTGGGAGGTACGGCGGGTCGCATCCCGAAGTCGAATCAATTCACCTGCTCCCAAAGTGATAGCATTCTGCGCAGAAAAATTCTTGGTCGGATGCGGATTCTCATGATAAACATCCACCTGCTGACTTTGAGCGGCCTGGACCCAAGCTTCTACCTGCGCCTGCAGGCCCGCCAAAGGCGTCCTTAACTGGTGTGCGGCATCCGCGACGAAGCGACGCTGAGATTCGCTTTGTGCATTCACTAGGGCAAACAGTCGATTGAGGGAATCCACAAGTGGTCGAACTTCTGGTGGCGATTTCATCGCATCCAGCTCAGTCAAGTCTTGCGGCGAGCGTTGCTCCAGCTCTTGTGCAATGTCGGTAAGCGGGCGAAGGGCACGCCGAACCGCCCAACTCACCGCGAAGGCCACCCCTGCAATCACTAAACCGTTGGGAAGCAATACCTTCAGCAACAAAGATCGTAGCCAGCTCTGCCGTGCATCTGAGCCGTCAGCCAAAAGCAGGACTAAGGTCCCCGCTGCAGTATCTGTGCGCTGCGCCATGACACGGTAAACGGTGCCGCCAACCTGCTCGCTGTGAAATTCGGGCTCGCTGGTGGCTGGCGTAGGGGTAACGAGCCAAGCGGGACCGATGATGACGCGCCCGTCAAGAGTGGCGATGCCCCATTCAGCGCGACCCGGTCGCTCCTTAAGGAAGTCTTCAACAGCAGGCGTGAGCAGAACAATGGGTGGATCATCTGCGTTGGCGCCTTCCGCAACAATAGACCCCCCGAACACCGGAGCGAGCCGTTGCATATTTTGATCCATTTGGATCGCGGCGCTACCGGCAGCGCGATAGTCAAGCGCAGCGCTGATGACGAGCAACAACAGCAGCGGCACCAAAAGCATCACCAGTAAACGGCTGCGCAAACCAGCCACTGGGCTGCGGCTGCTATCGACGCCGGCGTTTGCGTGGTCAGCTGGGATCGCCATGTCGATTGCTGGAGTCAGGGCTGCCCGATGGCGTCAGCGCCGCACTCAAGTCGGTAGCCAAAACCACGAATTGACCGCAAAGATACGCCATGCAACTCCAATTTGCCACGCAAGCGAGAGATGTATACCTCAACGGCGTTGGCGGTGATCTCCTTGTCCCAACCTGTCAATGCCGCCAAAATCTTTTCTTTCGCAGCTGGTTTGGGGGCTTGGAGCATCAGGTATTCCAGTACTGTCCATTCACGGGGGCCGAGCTCAATCGGGTGCTTGCCCTTTGCGTTGGTGGCATAGGCCAACCGCATCGCGGTATCGAGAGTGATACTGCCAAAGCTGAGTGAACTCGACGTGGCAGCCTGCGATCGCCGCAAAAGAGCCCGCAAGCGCGCCAGAAGCTCAGGCAACTCAAAGGGTTTGACCATGTAATCGTCAGCGCCGAAATCTAACCCCTGCACACGATCTTCAAGCGCATCACGCGCTGTCAAAATCAGGATGGGCATTGCGTGACCGTTTCGACGCAATGTTTGCGTCAGTTCGAGCCCGTCCATTTTAGGTAAACCAAGGTCAATAATGGCTGCGTCAAAGCTTTCGCCGGGGACAACGTCAAGCGCCCGTTCGCCAGAGCCCACCCAATCTACGGCATAGCCAGCACCGGTCAAGCCAAGCTTAATACCGCTGGCTACCATCACATCGTCTTCTACCAGGAGTAAGCGCAAAACAATCCCCTTAGCGAGCAATGACTGTGCGCGCAGAGACCGCAGAGCCGGTTTGTCTGATCTGTTTGCCGCACCCTTGCGAGGGTGACAGGTGGAAGGCGTTTCTGGGTTGGATCATCAATGGCTTCTGATCATCGTGCCGTAGGCTTGGTCAGTCAAAATTTCCAAAAGCATTGCATGCGGGACCCGACCGTCCACGATATGAACGGTGTTCACGCCACTCTTGGCAGCATCCAGTGCTCCTGCGATTTTCGGCAGCATGCCTCCGGAGATCGTGCCATCCGCAATCAGCTCGTCGATGCGCCTTGCTGTTAGATCGGTGAGCAGCTGGCCCTGCTTGTCCAGCACACCGCTGATATTGGTCAGCATCATCAATTTCTCTGCTTTGAGCACAGTCGCGAGCTTGGCCGCCACCACATCGGCATTGATGTTGTAACTTTCATTGCTCTCGCCAAAACCGATCGGGCTGATCACTGGGATGAAGGCATCATCTTGCAGGGCCTTCACTACACTCGGGTCAATACTCACGATATCGCCCACCTGTCCCACGTCGTGCTCGATATTGGGATCCTTGTTGTCCATCATCTTGAGCTTCTGCGCGCGGATCAAGCCGCCATCACGACCGGTCAGGCCAACGGCCTTACCGCCAGCAGCGTTGATTAAGCCGACGATGTCTTGTTGCACTTCACCAGCGAGCACCCATTCCACCACTTCCATGGTTTCTGCGTCTGTCACGCGCATGCCTTGAATGAATTTACCCTGTTTACCCAATCGCTTGAGCGCAGTTTCAATCTGTGGACCGCCGCCATGCACCACAACGGGGTTCATGCCCACCAATTTGAGCAACACCACGTCTTCTGCGAAATCCGCCTGCAGCTCAGGATCGGTCATCGCATTGCCACCGTATTTGATCACGATGGTCTTGCCATGAAACTTGCGGATATAGGGCAGCGCTTGAGCCAGAATCTCAGCTTTGTCGCGCGGGGCGATGTGGGTGATGTCGGGAGTGGTGGTCATGGCTGGAAGTAAACAAAGTTTGAATATTGTAGGAGGCTAGCAGTCTGCACGGCAGAAGATTTCGGCCTAAGACAAACGATAGGTCTCTAAGTGAATGTTGGTCTCGGTGTTGCTGATGCCTTTCACGAGCCGAATCCGCTCCAGCGTCTTGCCCAATTCCTGCAAATTCTCGGCGCGCAATTCAGCTAGCAAATCCCAGCGGCCATTCGTGTCGTGCAGCGTGGCCACATTGGGCTCGCCCAGCAGGCTGGCGATCACGCTGCGGGTTTGATTGCCATCGACTGCGATGCTCATCCAAGCCTTGATGTCATTGCGCTGGACATCCGGGCGTACACGCACGGTGTAGCCCACGATGATGCCCGCGTCTTCCAATTTGGTGATGCGGTTGGTCACGGTGCCGCGCGAGACGGCCAACTTGTGCGCTAGATCGGCGATTGATAGACGCGCGTCTTGGCGCAAAAGAGAGAGCAGTTTGTGATCAGTTTCATCCATGCTTGCTATTTTGACATTTTCTATTGTCTTTTTGTCATATAAATATCATTTTTACTACATTACTTGCTATTTTCATTCTCGCTGCCTCACAGCAAACTTCAAGTTGATCAAAAAGCGGCGTATCCACGCGACCCGGAGATCGTCATGAAACAGACCCAACTCGCCCTTACCACCCAATTCTTAAGCGCCCAAGATGCCGCGCGCCTCGTTACGCAACTCGGCTTGCCAAACGTGCTGCAAGGCATCGCCGCCAACATCCACCAAGATTTCCTTCGCTGGAAGGCCTTTGACAAAAGCGCCCGCCTCGCCGCGCACTCCAAGCACGGCGTGATTGAGCTCATGCCGATTGCCGACGAGCGCAGCTTCAGCTTCAAATACGTCAATGGCCACCCCAAAAACACCCAGCATGGCCTACCCACGGTGATGGCTTTTGGTGTGTTGGCCGATGTGGCGACCGGTATGCCGCTCTTGATCTCCGAGCTGACGCTCACCACCGCCATCCGCACCGCTGCTACCAGCGTTGTGGCGGCGCGGGCGCTTGCGCGGCAGGATGGTCGCAGCATGGCTTTGATTGGCAATGGCGCGCAAAGCGAATTCCAAGCGCTGGCGTTTCATCAACTGTTGGGTATCGAAACGATTCACCTGTTTGATACCGACAATGAGGCCACTGCTAAGCTCATGCGCAACCTGCAGGCCAATCCCGATGCACAAGGCCTGCGCGTGAAAGCCTGTGCCAGCGTACGCGAAGCCGTGCGCGGTGTGGACATCATCACGACCATCACAGCAGACAAACAAAACATCGCCATCTTGACTGCCGACATGATCGAGCCCGGCATGCACATCAATGGCGTGGGCGGAGATTGCCCCGGCAAGACGGAGATCCCGCCCGAAGTGCTTCAGCTTGCCAGCGTGTTTGTCGAATTCGAGCCGCAAACTCGCGTCGAAGGCGATTTGCAGCATATGCCAGCAGACTTCGCGGTGACCGAGCTGTGGCAAGTGCTGGCGGGCAAGCAGCCAGGGCGTACGAGCGAAGATCAAATCACGATGTTTGATTCGGTCGGCTTTGCGCTCGAAGATTTCTCTGCACTGCGCTATTTGCGCGACAACGCTATTGCGCAAGGCCTTGTGCAGCCGCTTGATCTGATCCCGAAGCTGGATGAGCCGAAAAATCTTTATCAGCTCATCAAACCGATTGCACCCAAAGCTTTGCAGCGCGCAACTGCAGCTACGATGGCGGCATGAGCAACACTTCTTTTCCGTTGATAAGCCTCATCGGCGCACCCACCGACATTGGCGCGGGCGCGCGCGGTGCGAGCATGGGGCCCGAAGCGATGCGCGTGGCGGGCATCCGAGAAGCCCTGCAAGCCCTGGGCATGCAGGTGAAAGATTGCGGCAATCTGCAAGGGCCGGCTAACCCTTGGTTGCCAGCTGTGAACGGTTTCCGCCATCTACATGAAGTCATGCAGTGGAATGAACTGCTGCATGAGGCGATGCTGGCAGAGCTTGCCGACGGCCATCTGCCCATCATGCTTGGCGGCGATCATTGCCTAGCCATCGGCTCGATCAGCGCTGTGGCCAAGCATTGCAAAACACATGGCAAAAAGCTGCGCGTGCTCTGGCTTGATGCACATGCCGATTTCAATACTGCCACGCTTACGCCCAGCGGCAACATCCACGGCATGCCCGTGGCCTGTCTTTGTGGCCACGGCCCGGCAGAGCTGGTGGGTATTGGCGGCTTCTCTGCGGCTCAGCCCGCGCTGCATCCGAAAGAGATTCGCCAGATCGGGATTCGCAGCGTCGACGCCGGAGAGAAAAAACTCGTGCATGACATGGGCATCGAGGTCTTTGACATGCGTTACATCGACGAAATGGGCATGCGCCACGCGATGGAGCTGGCGCTGGCTTTGATGGACGGCAATACGCATCTGCACGTGAGCCTCGACGTGGACTATCTCGACCCCGATATCGCCCCCGGCGTAGGCACCACCGTGCGCGGCGGCCCCACGTATCGCGAAGCACAGCTGTGCATGGAGATGATCGCTGACACAGGCCGCTTGGCATCGCTCGATATCGTGGAGCTTAATCCGGCCTTTGATATTCGCAACCGCACGGCTGAGCTGGCGGTGGATTTGGTGGAAAGCTTGTTTGGTAAGTCAACACTGATGCGCAAAATTTAGCTATTGATTTAATAGCAACCCGCGCGCATTGCCAATGTGCCATTCGAGGTCTTGTTGCGTGCGATCGTGCCTTGGCTGATACCTCTGCTGGTGGGGTTGATCGCTATTTCCGTCTGGCCACATCTGACACTTTGGTTTCCTAAACGGATGAGCGGTGGGTGACTCAGGCCTTGAATCGCTTGCGAATCAAGGCTAAACCTATCCACAGCGCCAGTGCGCCGAAAACCACCAGTACAGTCAGGTGCTTGACAGGCGTAGCCGGCATTTGCCCTACGAAGAAGGGCCGCACAAGCTCCACCGCCGCCGTCAGTGGCAACACATCCGTGATGGTTTGTAGCCAAGGCGGTAGCTGATCGCGGGGGAAATACACGCCGCTGGTAAATGTCATGGGCACGAGGAAGAGGGTGAAGTAATAGGTGAAGAAATCGTAGCCTTTGGCCAGCGCCGTGAAGATCAGGCCCATGCACGCGAAGCTGAACGCCACGATGGCGACGATGGGCAGGGCCAGCAAGACCTGTGGGTGCTTGACGATGCCCAGAGCCGCCATCACGCAGAGGATGGCCAGTGTGGTGAAGAGCGCTTTGAAGGTGGCCCAGAGTAGCTCGGAGAGCACCACATCGTCGAGTGAGATCGGCGCGTTCATGATGCCGTCCCAGGTCTTTTGCACGGCCATGCGCGAGTAGCCGGAGTAGAGGATTTCAAAGCTGGCGGCATTCATCGCACTCGTGCACATATAGCCGCTAGCCACAAACACGAGATAGGGCATAGCCGTGCCCTGCCATTGCACGGCGCCGATCAAAGTGCCCAAGCCATAGCCGAACGCCACGAGCGAGATCAGCGGATCGGCAGTGTTGCCCAGCAGGCTTGGCCAAAACAGCTTGCGCCAAACGAGCAGATTGCGCTGAAACACCGGCCACCAGCGTAGCGAGACGCTGGGCATACGCCAGACGGAAGGAGCAGAGATACTTTGAGACATGAGTACGTTACTTTTTTAAGTGGTTTTGGCATATTTCCGCCATAAATGCTGCGCGAGATGCTATGAAATTGATAGTTAACCATCTTCTCGGATTTGCCGCCCCGTGAGCTTCAAAAACAGGTCTTCCAAGTTCGCAGGCCGATGCAGCGTGCGCAGCATGGGGAAGGCTTGCAGCGCAGTGAGCATCGGAGCAGCTTGGCGGGTGTAGAGAAAAAGCGTTTCTCCGCTGATCTCCACACGCGCTGCATGCTGGGTGACGCTGCTTTCATGCTGCAACGCTAAAGCGCCCACGCCATACACCTCCAGCACATCGGGCTCTAGGTGCTGCGCAATCAGCTCGCGGGGTCTACCTTCGGCGATTTTCTTGCCATGGTCAATCACCAACAGGCGGTGGCACAGCCGCTCGGCTTCGTCCATAAAGTGGGTGGTGAGCAGGATGGATTTGCCTTGCCCCGTGAGCGTTTGCAGCCGTTCCCACATCAAATGCCGCGCCTGCGGATCCAGTCCGGTGGTGGGTTCGTCGAGCAGCAGTAGATCAGGGTCGTTCACCAAAGAGCGCGCCAGCGAGAGCCGCCGCTTCATGCCGCCAGAAAGCTCGCCGGGCTTCGCCTTGGCTTTGTTGCTCAGCGAGGCAAACTCGAGCAGCTTCGGTATGCGCGGCTCGATCTGCGCCTTTCTCATGCCGAAATAGCGGCCATAGACGAGGATGTTCTCTTCAAGAGTGAAGTCGGGATCGAGCGTGTCAAACTGGCTCACCACACCCAGCCGCGCCTTGATCGCGCTGGCTTCTTTGGGCATGCGCATGCCCAAAATCTCAATCTCGCCACTGTCTGGAGCAGTTTGCCCCAAGCTCATCCGAATGGTGGTGGTCTTACCCGCGCCGTTGGGCCCAATCACGCCTAAGCATTCGCCCGCAGCGATGTCGAAAGAGAGGTCTTGAACGACATGGTTGTCGCCAAAGTGTTTGTTGAGGTTTTGAACGCGAAAAATCGGGGAAGTCATGCTTCTATTTTGCTCCTAGAATTGATGGTCCACGAGAATCAAAATCATGTCTGACCGCTTAGCCGTTCTCCCTCAATACCTGCTCCCCAAAATATTGCTCACGCGATTCATGGGTAAGCTCGCCTCCACCGAAGGCGGGGGCTCGACGACCGCTGCCATCAACTGGTTCATCAAGCGCTACGGCGTGAATATGGCTGAAGCTGTGAACCCCGATTCAGCGAGCTACAAAAGCTTCAACGAATTTTTCACACGGCCTTTGAAGCCCGATGCGCGCCCCTTGGCGCAGGCCGATTACATCTGCCCCGTGGACGGTGCGATCAGTCAGTTTGGCCGCATCGAGAAAGATCAGATCTTCCAAGCCAAGGGTCACAGCTACTCCACCGCCGCGCTCGTGGGCGGCGATGCCAAATTAGGTGGCGAATTTGAAGGCGGCCATTTCGCCTGCCTGTATCTCAGCCCGAAAGACTATCACCGCATCCACATGCCCGTCGCTGGCACGCTGCGCCAAATGATCTATGTGCCCGGCGATCTGTTCAGCGTCAACCCCACCACCGCACGCGGCGTGCCCGGCCTGTTTGCTCGTAACGAGCGCGTCGTCTGCGTCTTCGACACTGCCCACGGCCCCTTCGTTAACGTGCTCGTGGGCGCAACGATTGTCGGCAGCATGGCCACCGTTTGGCACGGTCAAGTCAATCCACGGCGCCTGCCCGATGTCACGACCTGGAATTACAAACCCGGTGAGTTTGTCTACAAGCAAGGCGACGAAATGGGTCGCTTCTTGCTGGGATCGACGGTGGTGATGCTGTGGCCAAGTATGCCAATGAGTTTTAACTCTGCGTGGCAACCAGCAGGTGGAATACGCATGGGTGAATCCATGGCTGGTTTAGGCTAGTTCTTAAAGCCTTTTCAGTCAGTAGCCTTTATATAGTCAGCGCGGAGTGCTCACTTTTTTGTAGTGAACTTGGCGATCTGACCGCCGCTTCGTGGTGCACGCAGCAGGCGAAGCGGTGGAGCGTAACCCAAAGCACGCTCTAATAATCACTGAAACGCCACCTCAGCAAAACTCCGCAATTTCCGGCTATGCAATTGCTCTGCGCCCAGCTCGCGCAGAATCTCCACCGCGCGCATCCCAATGCGCAAATGCTGATCCACGCGATCTCGGTAGAACTGATTGGCCATGCCAGGGAGTTTGATTTCGCCGTGCATCGGTTTGTCGCTCACGCACAGCAGGGTGCCATAGGGCACGCGAAAGCGAAAGCCGTTGGCGGCAATGGTTGCACTTTCCATATCTAGAGCGATGGCGCGGCTTTGGTTGAAGCGTTGGCTGAGTTTGCGCATGTCCAGCAGTTCCCAGTTGCGATTGTCTGTGGAGGCGACGGTGCCGGTTCGCAGCAGCTGCTTCAACTCACCTTTGGGTAAATTTGCGACCTCTGCGACGGCTTGCTGTAGCGCCACTTGCACCTCCGCCAGTGCGGGAATCGGCACCCAGAGCGGCAGATCTTCGTCAAGGACATGATCGTCTCGCACGTAGGCGTGCGCGAGCACGTAGTCACCCAAGGCTTGGCTGTTGCGCAGGCCGGCGCAGTGGCCAAGCATGAGCCAGACATGCGGGCGCAACACGGCAATGTGATCGGTGATGTTTTTTGCGTTGGCGGGGCCCACGCCGATGTTGACCATGGTCACGCCGCTATGGTCTTTGCGCACCAAGTGATAGGCGGGCATTTGCGGCAGGCGCGGTGGCTCTTTGCCCAAGGCATCGAGCGCCTCAGCAGGCAGACCCACGCGACGCACCACCACATTGCCGGGTGCAACGAAGGCGATGTATTCGCTGTTCGGATTAGCCATTTCTTGGCGGCAGAGATTCACAAATTCGTCAATGTAAAACTGATAGTTCGTCAGCAGCACATAGTTCTGAAAATGCTCTGTGCTGGTGCCGGTGTAATGGCGTAGGCGGTGCAACGAATAGTCAATGCGCGACGCGGTAAACAGCGAGAGCGGCTGAGAGCGGCCGGCCGCTTCGTAAGTGCCGTTGGCAATATCGTCGTTCATTGCGCCGAGATCGGGCAGATCAAACACGTCACGCATCAGAGCACGGCGCTCGGGCGGGATACTACCCTCGACGTGATCGTGATCGGCAAATGAAAAATGAATCGGGATCGGCTCGCTGCTGGTGCCGACCTCGATCTCGCCGCCATGATTTTTCAGCAGCAGATCGAGTTGTTTGAGCAAATAGCCTTCAAACAAATCCGGCTTAGTGATCGTCGTCTCAAATGTTCCCACACCCTGCACAAAGCCAAAACTGAGTTTCTTTGGAGCGGTGCCTTGGCGGGTGAGGGATTGCGTGCGCAGACGAACGAAGGGGTAGCAGGCGCGCACGCGACCAGTCTTGAGGGTGCCGGCCACGAAGGCCTCCAAGCTGCTGCGCAAATGCGCGAGACTGTTATCGTAAATCGCCTGAATTTGTTTGACGGCGGCTTGTGCGTTTGTGAAGCGCCCCGGCGCGATGAAGGGGGCATTGAGCGTGGTGCTGTGTGTATTTGAAGTTTCCATGCAGAATGATACGCAGTTTTGTATGACAGGCGATACGCAATGGCAGATGATGAAAATACGGCGCTGGTGATCGGCGCATCAGGTGGTCTGGGGGCAGCGCTGAAGGCGCAATTGGAGGCTAGCCAGAACTTTTCGCGGGTGCTAGGCTTGTCGCGCAGCGGTGGCCAAGGAGGTGCTCCGTTGCTAGATATTGGTGACGAAGCCAGCATTTCCGCCAGCGCCGATTGGTTGAAGGTGCAATGCGCGCATCGGCCATTACGCCTCGTGATCATTGCTACTGGCTTATTGCATAAAGACGGCCAAGGCCCGGAGCGCAGTCTCGCTCAGCTAGATGCGGACTATCTGCGGGAGGTTTTTGCGATGAACTGCATCGGTCCCGCCTTGCTCCTCAAGCATCTTGCACCCTTGCTGCCGCGCGAGGGTGATGTCAAGCTGGTAGCCGTATCTGCGAAGGTGGGCAGCATTGGCGACAACGCCTTGGGCGGCTGGTATGGCTATCGCGCATCAAAAGCGGCTTTAAACCAGATCGTGAAAACGGCTTCAATTGAATTGGCACGGCGCAACAAAAGCGTCTGTTGTATTGCCCTGCATCCTGGCACAGTGAAGACGAGCTTGAGTGAGCCTTTCAGTAAAAATGGTTTGAATGTGCGCGCTGCGGCGCAGGCGGCGCAGGAGATTGGTGCCGTGATCGCAAACTTGAGTGGTGACCAGAACGGTCAGTTCATCGATTATCGAGGCGATGTCTTGCCGTGGTAGCCGGCGAGCTGCTTAGGCCGGATAGATTCCGCCAAGAACGCGCGAACCATGTGCGCCTGTCACGCTATTGAGCGGTAACGCAATCCGCTCCACACTTTGCCGAGCCAGCCAAGCAAAGGCGGCGGCTTCCACGTCTTGCGGTGGCAAGCCGCGCTCGGCGCTATTGAGCACTTTCACATCGGGCAGCAAGGCGTGCAAGCGCCGCATCAAAGCCGTGTTCAGCGCACCACCGCCACAGATGATCAGCTCTTTCAGTGGCTGGGCGCTCTTTTTTTGATAACCTTGTGCGCAGGAAGCGCAAGGGCTAGCGGTCAATTCAAGCAATGTGCGCTGCACATCTTGCGGATTGGCATCTGCATATCCAAGCAGATGCTTGGCCAGCCATTCAGGGTTAAACAAATCGCGCCCTGTGCTCTTGGGTGGTAGCAAAGCAAAGTAGGGTTCATCGAGCATTTGCGTGAGTAAGGCGGCAATGACTTGCCCGCCTGAGCCCCAAGCGCCGCCTGCATCAAAGGTTTGGCCCGTGTGCTGCGCGCACCAAAAATCCATCAGCGCGTTACCTGGGCCGCAATCAAAGCCGAGCGTTTGCCCGTCGCTCTGCAAAATGGTGAGATTGCTGATGCCACCGATATTGAGCACGCCCACATTTGCAGCATCTTGCGCAAACCAAGCCCGATGAAAAAACGGTGCGAGTGGTGCGCCTTGCCCGCCCGCTGCCACATCACGGCTTCTAAAGTCAGCAACGACATCAATGCCGGTTAACTCTGCCAGTAGAGACGGGTTGCACAGCTGAATCGTGTAGCCTGTGCCATCAAATTGCTGCGGACGATGGCGCACGGTTTGGCCATGGGCGCCAATGGCGCGGATATCGCTTGCGTGCAGGCCCGCCTTGGCCAACAGCGCCTGCACCACATCTGCATAGATCCGCATCAGTCCATTGGCCGAGAGCGCAGCGCGGTGCAACTCGTTATCACCGGCGCTGTTGAGTGCCATCAGACCTGCTCTGATATCTGTAGCAAATTGCGCAGATTCTGTATGGGCTACCAGCGGTTTTTCTTTAGAAAAATCGACCAAAGCGGCATCCACGCCGTCCATCGACGTGCCGGACATCAGTCCGATATAAAGCGCCGATGTCTTATTGCGCACTGGCCAAAGTGAGCGTAGCGGCAGCAGCCAGATCGCGGCGCACTTGGCCCACCATGCGATCAAACGCGGGGCGCGCTGTGGCGCTCATCGGAATGCTTTCGCTTTGGCGCGCCAGCGTCATGGGGTCATGATGCACGCCGTTGACGCGGAATTCAAAGTGCAGATGGGGCCCCGTGCTCCAGCCGGTAGAACCCACCGTGCCGATATTGTGCCCTTGGCTGATGGCTTGGCCTTTGCGCACGGCAATCGTGTGCATGTGCGCATACAGGGTGCTTTTGCCATCGCGATGCATGATCTCCACCACATTGCCATAGCCGCGCTGCACGCCGGCGAATTCAACCACGCCATCGCCCACGCTGCGAATCGGTGTGCCGGTTGGGGCGGCGTAATCGACCCCCGTATGCATCCGCCATTGCCTGGCCAGCGGGTGCATGCGTCCGCCGAAGCCACTGGTCACGCGGGAAAACTCAAGTGGTGAGGCGAGAAAGGCTTTGCGCAAGCTACTACCGTCCAAGGTGTAGTAGGCGCCTTTGGGCGCGCCTTGCTCATGAAACCACACAGCAGAAAAAGTCTTGCCGTTGTTTATGAAATCAGCAGATAACACCCGGCCTGCTCGCAATGGCTCGCCATCGGCCTCTAGGCTTTCATACACCACGCTGAAGCGATCACCTTTTCGCAGAGCGCGGTAAAAATCAATGTCACCAGAAAAAATCTCAGCCAACTGCACCGCAACAGCATCTGGAATCCGTGCCTCATCCGTGGCGGCAAAGAGCGAGCTCTTTATCGCCCCCGACGCCAAGCGCGTGCTCGCCTGCAAGGGGGCAGTTTCCATGCGACTCACCCATTGCCCACTCTGGCGCTCAATCACCAGGCGTTGAAAATTGGCGGTGTCATCGGGCGTCCAGCGCGCTGACAGTTTGGTCAGTGCACTATTCGCGTCAACTTCTGCCGTTACGCTGCGGCCATTGCGACCCAAAAGCGCCTGGCGAGTCAAAGCATCGGAGCGAATGAAGGTGGCGGCCGTTGCATCGATCACGCCAAGCCGGCGCAGTAGGCTGTCTGCTGTGTCGTTGCTACGGGTATTGTCGGAACGATAAAGCACAAAAGAGGGAATTGCCGTCAAAGCGAAAGATGATTCCGCCCGAGGGAGAGGCTCAACAATCTCGACGACTTCGCGCACAGGCAAGGTGCTTGGGTCGGGCACCAAAGTGGCGACGGCAAACGCGGTTGCACCGGTGCCCAACAACACACTACCGATCAGCGCCATCACGCGACGGGGGTGGCGCTGCGCCATGTGTCGCACAGTTTGGGCTGCATCAAGAGTTAGCTCAACAGCAGAAACAAGGAAGCTAGAAAAAGTCAAAACTACAATCCATTCAGCGGTCGGGGCATTGAAAGCAGCAAGTTGTGTGCCGCTTCAAACGAATTCTGGTGCTCAGCCACTTAAAATTTGGCTGAGAAAAGCAGTCGAGTATAACGCAGCGAAGTTCCGGATAGACCGGGAAAACACTTATGAATCAAGCACTTACAACTAATCATGCATCCAGTACTGGGGCGGTTTCTGACGCTGTGCAACACGCCATGGCCGTGAGCCTGCGCGGCGTCGATGAGCTCATTCCGCAGGAAGAATGGCTTAAAAAGCTGCAAAAGAGCGAAAAAACGGGTGTTCCGCTGCGGATCAAGCTGGGACTTGACCCAACTGCGCCCGATTTACATATTGGTCACACGGTCGTTCTCAACAAAATGCGCCAGCTCCAAGACCTCGGCCATACAGTCATTTTCTTGATCGGCGATTTCACCAGCATGATCGGTGACCCCTCTGGCCGCAACTCCACCCGCCCGCCACTGACTCGCGAGCAAATTGAAGAGAACGCAAAGACTTACTACAAGCAAGCCAGCCTCGTGCTCGACCCCACGAAAACCGAGATCCGGTACAACAGCGAATGGAGCGACCCGCTGGGCGCGCGCGGCATGATTGAGTTGTCTGCCAAATACACGGTCGCTCGCATGATGGAGCGCGATGATTTCCACAAGCGCTTCACCACCGGCCAAAGCATCAGCGTGCATGAATTCCTCTATCCACTCATGCAAGGTTACGATTCCGTTGCATTGAAAAGCGATCTGGAACTCGGCGGCACCGATCAGAAATTCAATCTGCTGATGGGCCGCGAACTGCAAAAACATTATGGCCAGCCGTCGCAATGCATCCTCACCATGC
>JANPAK010000513.1:0-1641 GCA_031429925.1 Variovorax sp. | reverse complement strand
GATCGCCCTGTACGCAAGCAATAGCGACAACTTCTTCGTGATCAACGATCGAAATGCAAAAGGGCAGACTGTGGATCTTTGGCTTGTCTCCAAAGATGCTAACGTCGGCGGAATGTCGCCACCTGCGGGTAGCACCGTCGTTGTTGCGCCATCTAAAACTGGATTCTTGCTCATGCGTGTGCTGACTGGTAACTACGCGGCGGAAAAGACAGTCGTTGAACCTGCTCGGCGCACACTTTCTTGCGAAAGGATGTCGTAATGTCATCCATCAAGGCGCTCGTCGCGAGCCTGGTGACGCGCTTGCTCACCAGTCAAAGGTTGCAGGGCTTTCGTCGCAAGCGATTCGCGTTGAAAAGACGCTTGACGGGTAGCGCCGCGAAGGTCATTTACTTCCACCAACCCGATGACCCATACAGCGTTTTGCTAGCAGCCCAGCTTGTAAAACTGAAGGCGGCCTATCGCATTGAGTTGGATTGTTACGTCGTGCCAGCTCCGGAAGCTTCTGCGGCGCCGGATTTAGCGCGGCTGATGGACTGGTCTCGACGTGACGCGGATCGCCTTGCGAAGCAAGTCGCAACTGAATTGCCTGTCACTACTCAGTTTTCATTTCTCCCGCTAGCGACGCCAGAGAATCTCGCGCGTGGCGCCGATCATCGGAAAAAATTGGGGCACTATCTGGGGGCAACGCTGTATTTTGAAGGTGAATGGTACTGGGGGCTAGATCGCCTTCATTATCTTGAGCAGCGCTTGCAGGACGATGGGTTGTCGGTGACTGCGTCTTCTCCATCAGCAGCAGCTTATGCCTTTGCGGTTCCGCAGCTCAGGTTTGATGAGGTCAAAGGTGTTGAGTCTCGTAGACCAATGATTCATTTTTTCTGCTCTTTAAGAAGTCCGTACACGTATCTTGCCGCTGCGCAGGTTCGAAAATTGGCCGAACACTACGGCGCAGACCTCCAACTGAAGTTTGTTCTGCCCATGGTGATGCGGGGGCTGCCGGTCCCTTGGGTCAAGCGGCTTTACATTTTGCGTGATGCAAAACGAGAAGCCATTCGTCTAGGCGTTCCGTTTGGCAGTATCGTTGACCCTGTGGGCAAGCCGGTCGAAGCAGGGTTAGCGTTGCTTCACTATGCGATCCCGCGCGGCAATGGGTCTGCGATGCTTGAATCATTTTTAGAAGCTGTTTTTGCGCAAGGGATTGACGCTGGTAGCTCGGCTGGTTTGCTTGCCATTGCTCAGCGTGCTGGTTTGACGTCCGGTGACGTTCAGGCAGCACTGGCTGATGTATCTTGGCGCGCAGTTGCTGAAACCAATCGCAATGACATGCTCACGGGCGGGATTTGGGGCGTTCCATCTTTTTGCGTGAATGACAGGCCGCTCCTATGGGGGCAAGATCGTTTGTGGATGCTTGAGGAAGATGTGATTTCTGAGCTGCGTTCGGTCGTGCACCGGCAAGGCCTTAGCGAAGGTGCGCCATGACCAGCGGCGTGATCATTGCTCTTGCGCTTTCACTGGCCTACCTTGGGTTTTGGCTTTGGTGGGGTGGCAATGGGCGGCCCATGTCATCCTCGGAGCGGGACGCTTTCATGCGCGACCTAGAGGCAACGGGAGGCACCGAGGAGCAGCAGCACGCGCTGAACGAAG
>JANPAK010000512.1:0-2212 GCA_031429925.1 Variovorax sp. | reverse complement strand
CCTGAGGTGCAAGGCTTCATCAAGCGGGCGGCGCTCAAGGCGAGCCCCAAGAAAGCGGCTCAACCCGTTGC
This sequence comes from Variovorax sp., assembly GCA_031429925.1. GTDB lineage: Bacteria > Pseudomonadota > Gammaproteobacteria > Burkholderiales > Burkholderiaceae_C > JANMDU01. The sequence continues at coordinate 2,141 of JANPAK010000512.1, read as the reverse complement.
GGCCCCGGCCAAAGTGCAAAAATCTGCACCAAAACGCCCGTCAGCACCCGCCAAATCTGCGCGAGATGCTATCAAAAAAGTAGCGCCTAAGAGAGCCCGAGCCGCTTGACGGCGTGAGCGAGCAAGCTCTTCCGGTCAACGATGAGCCTGCTCGTTCAAGATTTGAGCCCACAAGCGCAGGCATTGCATGCCCTGCTGCCGCAAACCCAATGCCAGCGCTGCGGTTATCCTGATTGCGCCTCCTATGCGCAAGCCATCGCCCACGAAGGCGCAGCCATCAACCAATGCCCGCCGGGCGGTGATGAAGGCGTAGCGCTGCTTGCCCAGCGCACCGGCCAGCCGATTCAGCCACTCAACCCTGCCAACGGCAAAGCGCAAGAGCGCACGATGGCTTTTGTTGATGAAAACTGGTGCATCGGCTGCACGCTGTGCATCAAGGCCTGCCCAGTTGACGCCATCATCGGCACATCCAAGCAAATGCATGTGATCGATGAAAGCGTCTGCACGGGTTGTGAGCTATGCATCCCCGTGTGCCCAGTCGACTGCATCGAAATTGAAATCAGCACCCCCGGCCAAACCGGCTGGCAGGCTTGGAGCCAAGCGCAGGCCGATGATGCCTTAAGTCGCTATGAAAAAATGAGCATTCGGCGCAGTATCAATGAGGCCAAAAAGCCAAAAACCCTTGAAAAAGCCCTGCAAAACAAGCTTCATGCGCTGCAAGAGCATCCTGAAACGGTCAGTCGCTTGACGGACCCTGCTCTGCTTGAGAAAAAACGCCGCTTTGTGCAAGCGGCGTTGGACAAGGCACGCAGTCACGTCAAATGAGTTAAGCCTTGGGCGAGGTCATCTTGCAAATCCAGCGCGTCCTCAAAACCGATAGAAAACCGCACCAACCCTCCGCGATACGGCCAGTGGGCGACGTTTGGATTGCGCATGCTGGGGATGTCGTAGGGCACGGCCAGACTCAAATGCCCGCCCCACGAGTAGCCGATCTTGAACAGCTTTAGCGCATCGACAAAGGCATCCACCTGGCTTTGGCTGTAACGCTCGTGCAGAACGATGCTAAACAGGCCGGCAGCCATGCCATCATACTGAGACGAACTTGCTACTGAATTCATAGCATTCTGCGCAGATTCTATAACGGCTGAAGGCGGTATTTGGCATAACTTTCGCCAATTGTCATGCCCCGGTGCGCCTTCCACCGCTGGATGAAGCACCGCCTCCACCTCAGGCCGGGTTTTCAGCCAGCGCGCCAAACTTCGGGCGGTTTGATCGGCAGCGCGATAACGCATGTCAATGCTGGGCAAGCTACGCAACACCAATTCCACATCGTTGGCCGCGACACCGTAGCCCAAGCGCATGCGGCTTAACTTGAGTTGTTGATCCAACGCATCGTTTCGCGTCACGATCGAGCCCATCAGCACATCGCCGCCGCCGCTGGGGTACTTGGTCAGGGCTTGAACGCTGATGTCCACTCCCAAGCCCTGCCCATCGACATCGAAGGCATTGAAGGCCAGCCCGGCACCCCAGGTGTTGTCCAAAGCACTGATGACGCCCTTGTCGCGGCAAATGCGAAGCAAAGCGGGTAAATCAGGGAACTCCATCGTCACCGAGCCGGGTGCTTCGAGCCAGACGAGCTTGGTTTGGGCTGAAATTTTGGCAGCCAGGTCTGCAGGATCCATCGCGTCGTAGTAGCGCGTCGAGATGCCAAAACGGGGCAGTTCTTCCTGCGTCACGCCAAGCCGCGCGCCATAAACATTGTGTGGCAGCAGCATCTCATCGCCCTGCCCCAGCAAAGCCAGATCCACCGACACGATCGCCGCCAATCCGCTGGGAACCAGCAAGCAATGCAAACCGCCTTCGAGCGTGGCGATCCGTTCTTCCAGAGTAAAGGTGGTCGGCGTGCCATGTAAGCCGTAGGTGTAGCCCGTTTTGTGCTTCCAATCGCGGTTGCGCATCGCGGCCACGTTGGGAAAGATCACCGTGGAAGCCTTGTGCACGCCGATCTGCGGCGCATCGAACCCGCTCGGGGCTTGATAAGGGTGGTGGATGAGGTGGGTGATTTTGGAAGGAGCCATGGCGCAATGTTAACGGAGTGTTTAGGCAAGAAAAAGCCGCTGACGAGGCAGCGGCTGTTCATC
>JANPAK010000511.1:0-2157 GCA_031429925.1 Variovorax sp. | reverse complement strand
GGCTCAATGAGGAGCAAGTGAGCTTCCTCTTCAGCCACAGTTCGATGTTCGACACCTTTGGGAACGACGTACATTTCGCCGGCCTTCAACAGCGCCGTGTGGTCTCGCATTTCGACCTTTAGCACACCGCTCAGAACAAGGAAGAAGTCATCGGTGTCAGCATGGCTGTGCCACACGAATTCGCCTTTGACTTTGACGACCATGAGGTCATGCCCGTTGAACAGCCCGACGGTTCTTGGACTCCAGTGTTCAGTGAATGTGTCCAGTTTCGCTGCGAGGTTGATGACTTGGTTTTGCATTGTGTTGATGGGTTGGTTTCCGCCGACGGGGGAGGTAGCGCACGGATTCAGCTGAAGTGCTCATTCCAGCGCCTTTCAATCAAGCCGCGACGCGCTTGCGTGTTGCCACTCTTGGCCGACCTGTTAAATTTCGCTCCACCTCTGTGCGAAGCGCTGCATTAATCCGTGACTGGTAGCCAGCGCCTTTTGACTTGAAGAACTCCAGGATGTCTGCATCCAAACGGACAGAAGTGAGAACCTTTGTGGGAGCCGCCTGCGGCCCGCGTCCGCGCTTGAGCACTGGCGCGCCCAACATGTCCTCAGTCCATGCTGGGTTGTCTGGGTCGTTAACCTTAGCCGAGATTTTCTTTGGCAATTTGGCGGTAGTAGCGTGCTTCATGTTTTTCTGCCTTTCGCAGTGAGATGATGTAAGCCCCCTTTGGGCGTTCGGTGTAAACCATCACAACCACATTTGACTCGAGAAGACCGAAGCAAACCAAGCGTTGTTCGCCGTAGTCTTGCCGTTTGTCTTCGCGAGTCACTGTGAAGTGATCCCAAATTGCATCGCATCCAACGAAATCAAGCCCGTGATTCTTGATGTTCAGCTTGCGCTTTGGTTCGTTCCATGTGAGCATGTTTTATTGTATCTACAAAATACTTAATTGCAACGTGAAATTTAACGGTTGAAATGAGCTGGCGTTACCTGTCTTGCCGGGGCGCCTCGTCTTAATGGAAGAGCTAGGCTTCACTGATGTAACCCCGCTCGACCTGTTGCTCTGGATTCTCGAAAATGGCCATCGCAGTTTTCATGCGCAGGAAGCCGAACTTTCGGTAGAAGGGTTCTTTCCCCGGGACGGCGTACAAAATGATTTTCTTGTGACCGCGCGACTGCTCTACCAAGTGGCTGACAACCTGTTTGCCCAAGCCAGTGTTTTGATGACTCGGTAAGACTGCAATATCGCACAGGTAGGAGCACTCTCCACCATCAGCTATTCCTCGCCCCACCGCAACGAGCTTCGTGCCCTCATAGACGAAGCACTGAAACATGCTGTTAGCAAAGACCTTCTTCAGGTGAGCTGGCGACTTCTCGCCAAGAGGCGCAGCCCGATACAGCGCGACAAGCTCTTCCCAGTCAACTTCATCGGCAGAGTATTTCCATTCGAATGACATGCTGCCCCCTTGTCTCTAATCACTATTAAAGTAATAGCACTCCGTGCATATTCTGTGCCGGCTACTTGGCCTTTTTGCTTTAAATTTTTGTGTTCTACGGGGTTGTTGCGAACCACCCGCTCACGTTAGCGGCGGACGAACACGCTCATGCTACAGAAAAGTTTTTCCCGCCGAGCTAACGGTCTTTTGTAGCGTGATGACCGTGGTTGGCCGCGCTCAACCTACAAAAACTTTTCCGCATCCTGTTCGTATTCATCCACCACCTTGTGGTTTGGTTGGTGGTTTGCTTTCTAAATTGAGAAATGAGGGATGACCTTAGCTGCGCCGCCAACGGGGCATGCCCTCCCTCGAAGGTTCAGGTTAACCGTTCGATGAAATCGACATCAGAGAACCATTTTTGGCTACGAAGCGGATACTTTTTAAGAACTGGCTCGTACGGAAATCCGTTTGATCCGCGGAAGTGAAGTGCGATCGACTTTGACCCTTCTACTGCCGAAAAAAGCGCCGATCTCGCCATCTCTAAACTTGTCAGCGCTGACGCTTTGTGAGCCGTATCATTCCTTCTCAATCGCAAGCGCTCCAGTGACTTATACGGCTCATATGAAGGCCGATAATCCGAGCCACGTGCGTGCGGCGCGCTTCCTGGGCGATGGCGGTTCGCTCGTCGTCGCGGCCGACACCCATCCCATCCGCATCTTCGACGTCGAGA
>JANPAK010000510.1:0-26939 GCA_031429925.1 Variovorax sp. | reverse complement strand
CGCAATAATGTTTCCGCCAATCGCTGCTTGGATGATCACGTCATACATCTGGCGGCTGATGATTTCGCGCATCTTCGCCGCGACGGCCCTTCCTCGGTAGGTGGCTTGGCTGCGGTGAACGATGATCGATAGTGCATCGACTTTCTCGTTATTGAGCAGCATGTCAACCTTGACCACATCACTGGCGCGGTATTCCTTGAACGCGTAATCCATCGAAGCATAGCCCCGACTCACGGATTTGAGCTTGTCAAAGAAATCCAGCACGATCTCGCCCAAGGGCATGTCATAGGTGAGCACGACTTGGCGGCCTTTGTAGGCCATGTTGAGTTGCATGCCGCGCTTCTGGTTGGCCAGCGTCATCACCGAGCCCACATATTCTTGAGGCACATAAATATGCACCTCCACAATCGGCTCGCGGATTTCTTCGATACGCGAGACCTCGGGCATCTTGGATGGGTTTTCCACCAGCAGCGTTTCCGGATCTTTACCGCCCGTGAGCACCTCATACACCACGCTCGGCGCGGTGGTGATCAGGTCTTGGTCGAATTCTCTCTCGAGGCGCTCCTGCACGATCTCCATGTGCAGCAGGCCGAGGAAGCCGCAGCGAAAGCCAAAACCCAGCGCTTGCGAGACTTCTGGCTCAAAGCGCAGTGCCGAATCGTTGAGCTGCAGTTTCGTCAAAGCATCGCGCAGCTGTTCATACTCGCTGGACTCGCTCGGATACAGCCCCGCAAAAACCTGCGGTTGAATTTCCTTGAAGCCGGGCAAAGCCTCGGTGGCCGGCGCAATATTCATCATGCCAAGTGCGCCGCGAGTGACGACACGCGTGATCGTGTCGCCGACACGGGCAGCCTTGAGCTCTTTGATACCCGCAATGATGTAGCCCACTTCACCCGCTTCCAAAGCTGGGCGCTGCTCGTCACTGGGGGTGAACACACCAATACTGTCGGCGTTGTATTGTGAGCCGTTGGCCATCATGAGGATTTTGTCGCCCTTGACCAAGCGGCCATCCACCACGCGCACCAACATGACCACTCCCACATAGCTGTCAAACCAACTATCGACAATCATGGCGCGCAGCGGGCCGTCTGGATTACCACGCGGCGGAGGCACTTTGGCCACGACCAGCTCCAGCACCTCGTCGATGCCCATACCGGTCTTGGCGGAAATCGCAATCGCGTCGCTCGCATCCAAGCCAATCACTTCTTCGATTTCTTTTTTTGCAGTCTCGGGATCGGCCTGTGGCAAATCCATTTTGTTGAGCACGCAAGAAACCTCCACGCCGAGATCAAGCGCGGTGTAGCAGTTAGCCACCGTCTGCGCTTCCACGCCTTGCGATGCGTCGACCACGAGCAATGCGCCTTCGCATGCGGACAGCGAGCGACTCACTTCATATGAGAAGTCCACATGGCCGGGCGTGTCGATCAAATTCAAGTTATAAATTTGGCCGTCGCGCGCTTTGTATTGAAGCGCAGCGGTCTGCGCTTTAATAGTTATCCCACGCTCTTTCTCAATGTCCATTGAGTCGAGCACTTGCTCGCTCATCTCACGATCGGTCAAGCCACCGCAGCGATGAATCAAGCGATCAGCAAGTGTGGATTTGCCGTGATCGATGTGCGCGATGATGGAAAAATTTCTAATGTGCTTCATCAACAAAATTCTCAAACTAATTCTTTAAGTGCTTGATCCGTATGACACTTGACTCACTGCAATTCGCAGCGCCCAAGAAAAAGGGCGCGTCGTTGTGTGACGCGCCCTACAAACCAACAATCTATTGGCAACTGCGATAGTTGGACTTTCATTGTAGGGCAAGGCACCGATACGCACAGGAAAAATTCTCTAAAATTTCTCCGTTGCAAGCTTGCAACGAGAGGTTATCAACAGCTTATTCACAAAATTTGTGGGCAAGTACGATCGGTGATCGGGATATGCTGTGGACGGCTGGTGGACAGCCTGTGCGCATCCCATATTGTGAACTTCGATCGCCTCGATATACCCAAATCAATTGATCACAGCGCTCTATTTTAGCGGTTTTCAGTCTAAGACAAGGCAGTTTGTTTGTCTTCACTAACATACAAGCGTATCGCCCCATCTTGGCGTTGAGTTGTATTTCAGCCAATACCCCACGCAAGCGAGGGTTTACCCAAGAATCTTAAAAAAGCACTTGACAGGGTTCGAGACACCAAAAAACTCGACTTTCAAGGTCGTGCCACTGCGTTGCTGGGTCTTTCAACAATCGTCTTGCAAGGCTTGTGTTTTGAGCGCAAGATGAAAACTCTAACAGGAGTGACCCATGGCTTTTTCTCAAACTCTTTTAGCCCGGCGATCAACTCTGCGACTTAGCATGCTCGCCGCATGGGCGTTGGTTTGTGGCGTTGCTTTCGCAGCGAGCCCTGCTGCAAAGCCCAATGCTCCCCCGACCGCTCAAGACACCATGAATGCGCTGACTAGAGCGCAATCCGCCGTGGTGGGCGTACAGGTCACGGCAGCCGAGGGTGCCCGATCCGCAGAAACGCTGGGTAAGCAGCGCAGTGGCTCAGGCGTTGTGATCGGCACAGATGGCTTGATCGTGACCATCGGGTACCTGATCTTGGAAGCGGACAACATTCAAATCACCACAGTAGATAAGAAAACTGTGCCCGCACGCGTCGTGGCGTATGACCTCGCCACCGGCTTCGGCCTGCTTCGGCCAGTGGTGCCGCTGCGCGGTATCAGCCCAGTCCCATTCGGAGGAGCAGCCGATATCAAGACCGGCGAAGCGCTGATGGCCAGTACAGGTGCATCGAGCGACGATGATGCTGATGTGAATATGACTCAGTTGGTCAGCAAGCGCGCCTTCTCAGGTTATTGGGAATACCACATTGATTCGGCCTTGTTCACCAGCCCACCGATGCAAAATCACTCTGGTGCGCCACTGTTCAATCAAAAAGGCGAATTGCTTGGGATCGGGAGTCTTTTTGTGATGGATGCCATGGGTCAAAACGTTCGTTTGCCCGGGAACATGTTTGTCCCCATGGATTTGCTCAAGCCCATCATGAATGAAATGCTGCAAACGGGTAGCAGCAAGCTTTCCAAGCGACCTTGGCTTGGGCTCACATCCACGGAGCAAGGCGGCCGCGTACAGATCGTGCGTGTCAATAAGGATGGGCCGGCTCAAGCCGCGGGGCTACAAACTGGCGATGTGGTGTTGGCCGTGGACGACGCCAAGGTTGCAAACTTAGAGACCTTCTATAAGAAAATCTGGGATCGACTCACTCCCGAGGCCGAAATCAAGCTCACCGTTTTGCAAGGTGCAGATCTCAAAACAATTGTGCTCAAGCCAGTGGATCGCATGAGCACGATGATGAAGCCTGCTGGCATCTGAGCCGAGATTTGATATCCTGCACGGCATGGATATCAACACACTTCAAGCCGCCCTCCCCGAATACTTCGCCCCTTGGGTGCAAGCCCTGCATCTGCGCGTCGAGAGCAGCGAAGGCAGCCAAGTCAAATTGCGTCTACCGCAAAGCGACGAACTCTCCCGCATCGGCGGCATGCTCTGCGGCCAAGCGATGATGGCCGCCGCCGACACCGCCATGGTGCTTGCCTTAATGCAACATTTCGGCGAGTTCCGACCTTGCACGACAGTGCAAATGAACACCAGTTTCTTAAAACCGCTGAGTGGCCAGGATGGCTTGATCTGGGCCAGCGTTATTCGCGCCGGTAAAAACTTGGCATTCGGTGAAATCGATATTCGCGGCGCAGACGGCAAAAGCGTGTGCCGCGCGACGACGACTTACGCGCTACTCTGATTTTTCAAAATTCGTGAGGCGTTCTTCGCTGCAAGCCGCGAACTCCCACCATCTGTAGAAACAATGAATGGTTTACCGCGACCCTCCAACGAAAGATTTTATGTCTTAGGTCCGTTGCGCTGCCTAGGACATGAGCGACTGAATGTACTGAAGTCCGATTCATCCTGCACGGCAATTGAACGCTTCAGGAACGGGTTTAAAGAGAGCCATATCATTGGATTTCTGCGAGCAGCAGATGCTGTAACATCAATGAACAAGAAATGCTTCTAAACTAAAAGTCGCCGTGACCATCAAACAAGACATCCGCTTCTGTACCAGCAAAGATGGAGTGCGTCTGGCGTATGCCTCAACCGGAAGCGGGCCGCCGCTTGTGAGGGTCTTCAATTGGCTGACCGATGTTGAAAAAGACCTGACCAGCGTGGTGAACCGCCACTGGATCAGTGAACTGAGCCGAGACTACGGCTACGTGCGCTACGACGCCCGTGGATGTGGTTTTTCTGACCGCAATATCGACAGGATGTCGTTGGACGCCTCGGTTGAGGACCTTGAAGCGGTGATCGATGCGATGCAGCTTGAAAGGGTTCCGTTGCTGGGAATTTCGCAGGGCGCAGCGGTTGCGATCACCTATGCCGTGCGCCATCCAGAGCGTGTCAGTCAGCTCATTCTCTATGGCGGGTTCACGCGCGGCATGCTTGTACGCGACCCCTCACCCCAGGCCCGGGAGAGGGCTGAAGGTTTGTTGAAGGCGGCAGAAATCGGCTGGGGCGCTGACGACCCGTCGTTTCGCCAAGTGTTCGTCCACCGGATGTTCCGCGATGCCACCGCCGATCAGCAACGTGCGTTCGACGAAGTGCAACGGTATACGATTTCTGGCATAAATGCTGCACGATTCTTGAAAAACAATTTCCAAATTGATATCAGCGATCTGGCCACACAGGTAAGCTGCCCGGTGCTGGTCGCCCACGCCAAAGACGATCCCTTGATGCCGTTCAGCCAAGGGCTAGAGTTAGCCTCCCTGATTCCAGATTCCCGATTCGTTCCACTCGAGGGCAGCAACCACATACCGTTCGAAACGGACTCGGCTTGGCCACTTTTTCTCGCAGAAATGCGTGCGTTTCTACCAGCCGTTTCCAATCACCGGCCTACCATGGTCGATCCGGCAAAAGTTGCCAATACATTGACTCCTCGACAACGGCAGATTCTGCAAGCCATTGCTCAGGGTCAGACCGCCAAGCAGATCGCCCGCACCCTGGACTTGAGCCCCCGGACCGTCGAGATGCATGTGGCCCGTGTTCTCGCAACCCTGCAATGCAGCAGCCGCGCAGAGGCTGTGCACAAAGCAAACGAAGCCGGCTTGCTGGCCTGAACGATGAAACTTTTCACAACCCTGTCCGTCATCCTCACCGCATTTGCGGTCTGGAACCCTGCTCAAGCGCAACCGTATCCAAACAAGCCGGTGCGAATCATCCTTCCGGTGGGGGCTGGTAACCCGGGAGATGTGCGCGCCCGGCAAATTGCGGCCAGGTTTCCTGAGGTCTTTGGCCAAAATCTGATTGTCGACAACCGCCCTGGAGGCAACGGCTTCATCGCCGCCGAAGCTGCTGCGCGCTCACCTGCCGATGGCTACACGTTGTTCGTGGGCAATTCTGGCACCCATGTCTATAACCCGTGGCTATTCAAAAAGATGCCCTACCGTGATGTGGAGGATTTCGCGCCGGTCACAATGATTGCGGGTGGGCCGTTGATACTGGCAGTGAATCCGCAGTTGCCAGCGCGGACACTGGGTGAATTGATCGCTCTGGCCAAGAGCAAACCCGGCGTGCTCAACTATGGCTCTGCCGGAAGCTTGACGGATGTATTGATGCACCAGCTCAAGACTTCTACCGGCATCAACGTGGTTAGCGTACCCTACAAAACGCCTGGAGCCGATCTGAACGACGTCATCGCCGGCCAGATCCAGATCACGCTCAATTTCTGGCCGATTCTGGAGCCCTTGGTCAAGTCAGGCAAACTGCGGGCAATTGCCATAGCCGCGCCCACTCGCCACCCAGCTTCACCCGACATACCCACGTTCGCAGAAGGAGGCGTGCCAGGTATCGATCTATTTGCGTGGACAGGTCTGTTCGTTCCTGCCGGTACGCCGCCCGACATCATTGATCGCCTGCAAAAAGGCGTCTCACAGATCCTTCAGACGCCCGCCTTGAGGGAAGAAATCATCAGGTCAGGAAGCACTCCCGGTGGCTCCAGTACTGCGGACTTCGCAGCGTTTTGGCTCGTTGATCGGGCAAAAACGGGTAAGTCCCTCGCCGCCATGGGAATTTTGCCGGAATAAGCATTCCCCATTACTACAGTAATCGTTGAGCCCCTGTCTGGTATTTCAACGACTGTCGCTTTTCTGCTGCGCTGCCCACAATGAACCTCAGAGGCAAAGCCTTGGGCGATGCGGCAACGCTTTACTTGCCGCAATCTGAAGAAATGGACAAATGGTATGAACACTCAACGCAAAACATTTTTGGCCTTGACCGCATCACTCGCCTTCGCTGGCGGACTGGCCTTTCCGCTGCTGGCCTCAGCCCAGGCGACACCACAAGCTGCGGCAGCGCCACAGTTGCCTCAAGGGTTCAAGATGCTTCTCAACAATGATCATGTGCGGGTGATGGAATCTACGTTCGCTCCAGGTGTTGTTTATCCGATGGCTAACTACTCAAAACGGACGCTTTACGTCGTGCGCGGTACAGCGCCAATTGCATACACCTACGCTGACGGAAAGACAGAGACCCTCATCCAGCGAGAAGGAACCTCATATGTTCGGGATAAAGAAAGAATGTCATTCACCAACACCGGTACAACTGACTTGGTTCTTCTGGCCGTGTTTGACAAACGAGATTTGCCCCCAGCACCCCCAGCACAATAAAGCGAGCGCATCTGCGATCAGCCGCAGATGACACAACAACAGGTGGACGACACTAAATTGGTGAGCTGGCTCTGATTGGACCAGCTCATCGGTGGTGCAGCGTATATTGGAGCGGGTGGTGCCGGATGGCAGCGCCCAATGCAAAGTTAAAAGCTCAGGGCTTTTTCTCTTCTTTCTTCTCAGGCTCAGCTTTCTTCTCAGCGGGTTTGGGCAACTGCCCAGTAGCGCCCACACTCACCGAGCCTCCACCTACCCCCACACCGACTGTGCCGGATACCGTGCCGCCCGAGCCGATGCTGACGCCTACGCCGCCTGCGCGGCCAATCGGAACGCTAATGCCTACGCTTGTTCCGACTCCCGCACATCCGGCGAGTAGCGAAAAAACGCCAACTATGGCCCACAATTTCAAGCCATATTGGCCTTTAGACCATACAGAATTTGCGTGGAACGCTATCGAATTCATAGTAACTAGCTTCTTTCCCCAAAGGTGTGCGAGGCAGATGATTTCGCATCAAGTGCAAGTGTCACACGATTCCGGGATTGCCGTCCAATCCGATGAGCTTGGGATTGTTCACTTTGACGGGTTTGAGCACTTTCTGGCTTTTCAGGTAGGTTTCAACCACATCCCAAATCGGCGGGCCCGCGTTTTTACTCGCCTCCTGCACCGGAGCCCAGCCGGCCACTTTATAGGTTTTGTTCGGATCAATCAGTTGGCCTTTGAGGCGCATATCCGAAATACGCTCGCCGCTTTTTGCACCCGGCGCGCAGGTATAGCTCATGCCTGCCACGCGCACCATATCGCCGCCCTGCTGGTAATACGGATCAGGGTTGAAGAGGTTGTCGCACACGTCTTCCAAGATGATCTTGAGCATATCGCCCTTGATGTCGGTCACCGTTGACCACGGGTAGGTGATCGCGGTTTGATCCATCACATGCTCGCGCGTGATGGCTTGGCCGGGAAGGAGCGAAGTGCCCCAGCGGAAACCGGGCGAAAACGCAATCTCCGCGCCGCGCACTTGAAGCATGGCGTCCATGATGACTTGATCCACGCTGCCCGCAAAATTGCCGCGCCGATACAGCATGCCTTCGGTGATGGCCAGCGGCTCTTCTAATCTTGCCTTAAAGGGCGCGCGCACCTTGTCAATATAGGCCTGCATCTCGCGATCGGCTGGCAGCATGTTGGCAAACACGGGCAGCAGGCGGTAGTTCACCGCCCTCACCTTGCCTTGGCTCACATCAATATCCAGCACACCGAGGAATTTGCCATTACTGCCGGCGTTGGTGACCAGAGTCTGGCCGTCGGTGCGCGTGATCATGGTGGGCTTAGGCACGCCATCGTGCGTGTGTCCGCCTAGGATCGCGTCAATGCCCGTGACGCGACTGGCCAGCTTCAAATCCACATCCATGCCGTTGTGGCTGAGCAGCACCACGGCTTGCGCACCCTGAGCCTTCGCCTCAATCACCTGCTTTTGCAGCTCAGCTTCTTGAATACCAAACGTCCAGCTGGGCACCTGCCAGCTCGGGTTGGCAATCGGTGTGTAGGGGAAAGCTTGGCCAATGATGGCGACTTTTGCCCCATTCATTTCCTTGATGACGAAAGGTTTGAAAACCGGGTCTTCAAAGTCTTTGGTTTTGACGTTTTGCGCGACGAAATCGATCTTTCCAGCAAAATCTTTCTCGATGATTTCTTTGACGCGTGCCTCGCCATAGGTGAATTCCCAATGCGCCGTCATCACGTCCACGCCAAGCAGTTTGCAGGCATCCACCATGTCTTGCGCGTTCGTCCACAACGATGTTGCACTGCCCTGCCAAGTGTCGCCGCCATCGAGCAGCAACGCGCCGGGGCGGCTTGCTTTGAGGCGTTTGACCAGCGTAGCCAAGTGTGCGAAACCGCCCACTTTGCCATATTGCCGTGAAGCCCGGACAAAATCCAAATAGGTATGCGCATGAGCCTCGGGGCTGCCCGCTTTGAGGCCGGCGTATTTCAGCAAATGCGCCCCAACCAAATGGGGCACCTTGCCCCACATATTGCCGATGCCAATATTGGCATCGGGCTCGCGGAAGTAAATCGGCAAGAGCTGCGCATGGCAATCGGTCATGTGCAGCAGATGCACGTTACCGGTTTTAGGCACGTCATACAGGCGCTGGGCTTCTTGCGCATTCGCCTCGCGTGACATGGGGAAGCCTGCGACCGCGGCGGCAGTCAGGACGGAGGAGAATTCGCGACGGGTGAGGTTCATAAGTTAATGCTTATATGAATAGAGCAAAAAAGCCCACGCCGCCCTTGGTTGAGCGAGGTGGGCTGGATGATCACTTATTGACGGGAGAATCCGGCGACAAAAGCAGCGCCATCACGTGCTTGATTTGGTCTGTCGTCAAGATGCCAGCATCGCCAAAGCGAGGCATGTTGCTGCACATGCTGAGCGCATGCGTGTTCCAGATACGCGCCCATGTGTATTTCACAATCGCTTCCGAATCTTTGGAATTCGGATCCTTGACCTGACGAATCGCGCCGTATTTCAGCAGGCTTGGCCCTTGATTGCCAAAGCTGATCTCAGCTGGGCTAATCTGATGGCAGGCGTAGCAATTCGCGCCGTTGGCCACACCCACCGCATCGGTGAACTGCATACCCCGACCATTTTGCGCGATACGTTCGCCTTCACGCCAATCACCGATGAACTTGCCATCGGCAGGATAGGGAATCTTGTCGTACAAAGCGGTTTGCATTTTTTCAGCCAGCTTCTTGTCGACGTCTTTACCTGCCATATTGGCTTCGGTGCAGATGCGCTGAATTTCCGTCTGATCCAAACGATCGAGCTTGGCAATGCCACGCTCGTTAAAGCTGCTCTTGATAGCGGCCAAGGACTCTTCCCGGCTGGGCAAACTCGAGCAACTGACAAGCAGCATTACAGACGCTATAGAAACAATAGCAATCTGCGCAGATTTCACGTAGCGAAAACCTTGAAATAGGCTTGATTTCTTCATTTTTCTCTTCCTCGATTAACGCTTGATCGCCGGTGCAGCCATCTTGCCGCCATTGGCATTGACGCCCATGAAGGTGATGAGATCGACCGAGGTTTGCGACAGATATTGCAACTCTGGAAAGCGCTGCTGCCGAAAGCAGTCATACAGCCGCCACTGCATGGTGCGCAGTGCACCTTGGCTGACGCGGTACGCAGGCCATTGGCTAAAGGCCGCTTGCGCAGGGCCAGCTTTCATCAGGTTGGGCAAGTCTTGCAGGCGAATGCGCTTGCCATCTTCGCTGTGGCAACTCGCACAGGAAAAATCGTAGGGGCCGCCTTTGAAAAAGAAGGCCTGCTTGCCGCGCTCATAGGACGCCTTTTCAGCGCTGTGCCCCTGCGGTACCTTGATATCCATGCCACGGGACTCGTCATACACAAACGCCACCAGGTCTTCGATCATCGTAGCGCGCTGGCCTTCGCCGCTGAAGACCGTACGCGCCGTGAAGTCTTCGCGCTTCAAACCTTGGAAAGTAACCATGCAGTGCACCAAGCGGCTTTCAATGTCCATCACCTTTTTGACATCGTCAAAATACTTGGGCAAAGCCGCCACGGCACCTTTGACTTTACCAACGCCTACACCGATGTCGCAACTCTCTGCGAGCGACTTGCCGCCGCGTTTGGCATTCCAGATACCTTCCCCTCGCGCGGCGTTCAAATCAGCAGGGTTGCCGTCTTGCAAGGATTGGCGGTATTCGTTGATTGCGTCCTGCGACGATTTCTGCTGAGCGGCAGCCGGAAGCGATATGAAAAATAGAGCAGCTAGCGCAGGAAATAAAAGGGCAAATAGTGATTTTTTATTCAAAATAGTCTCCTCAATGAAAAAAGGCAGCCTGCGCTGCCCTCATATTTTGTCAAGCAATGGCCGCTTCGTCGGTGCGGGTTTCGCCTTTGTTGTCAATCCAAATGACTTTGACCTTGTCGCCGGCCTTGCCGCCCTTGAAGGCGAACTGCGTGAACGGATTCTTGGACACCGCTGGCCCCCATTGGGCACTGAAAACAGGCTTGCCGTTATGCTCGGCCTTGATGGTTTGGATAAACCAAGCAGGCACCAGCCTGCCGTCGGCACCGCGGCGCTGGCCGCTCTCCATTTCGTGGCTAACCAGCACACGCACAGTAGTTTTGTCGCCCTGAACTTGGGCACGGATTCGCATCGGATCTGCAGCCATGGTATTTCTCCTTGAATCTTGGTTTAACCGCCACAGCCGCCAAGGGTGACCTTGACTTCTTTGACGGCAAATAGGAATTTGTCGCCCGCTTTGGCCACCGCCATCACATTGCTGGACTGACCCATTTTGATGTTGGTGGCAAAGTTGGCATCGGTTCCGGGGATCACATCAAACACCGCCGCCACAACGTTGGGATTTTTCTCAACCAGCAAGGCGATCTGCGTAACGGCTGGGTTGGTAGATGCCACGCCAATACGCACGACGTTGCCGTTCTCGGCGATTTCGGGTGCAGTGAGTTGCACATCAGCGCTGAGCGTCGCGGCGCTGCTCCCGCCCATCGCTTTGACGGCATCGGCGAGGCTTTTGCTGTCAAATGCTGCATTATTCCAGCCCGCCGTTTGGGCAAAACTGACCGCAGGCAACCCGCCAGCACCAGCGGCCAGCGCCATCACGGCTGCGCCTCTTTGAGAAAAGTCTCGACGTTTCATAACAAACTCCTGTGAATAAAGCAATTTTACAAACCCGGCCTGCCGGGGGATATAGGAATCATCCCTGACTCAACAACGCTCAGACCTACCATTTGGAGCACCCGCATGCGGGCTTGGCTTCAATGTTTGTGTCATGAGCATATGCCTAAATCATCGAATTATCGGTTGCCGCCCTGCACCAGCCACTGAGCCACGCGCGCGGCCTCCGCGTCGCTTAAAGACTGCGCAGGCATCGGAATTTGCCCATAGACGCCCTGCCCACCATTTTTGATCTTGCCTTGGAGGTAAGCCTGTGCATCGCTACGCTTGCCTTGTTTCCCAACAATTTCTCTAAAGCTCGGGCCAACCAGCTTGCTGTCCATCGCATGGCAGGCGATGCAGGCGTATTTCTGTAAGGTCGGCATGACATCAGCTGCCTTCAGCGTGGCCACAGCCGATCCTGCTGGCGCAGCGTTGGGAACGACAGTTGCTCCTGATTTGGGAGCATTCTGCGCAGTATTTACGGGGTCTACCGGCCGATTTGTCTGTGAATTTATGCTGCCAGGCGCGCTTTTTCCTCCCGGCAGCGTGACCGCACCTCGAGAACCCCCCATTTCGCGGGACTGTTCGGCCAAATTACCGTGCGCATCGCGTGCATAGTCAGGGATGAAGCTCGCAACTTTGGGCTCTGCGACGCAATTTTTCATGCAAGCCGATCCTTGAACGTCTGGCTTGCTCCAAACCTGCTTGGCCCCAAACTCCGTGCCTGGCCAAAGGCTGTGCGCGGTGGTCATGCCGTTGCGATTGGGCAGGCGCTTTTGCACCTCGGCGATGTTCTTGTCGCTCAGCGTGAAATTGGCGGGTACAACGTTGCCCAAGTTAAGCAGATAGGCGGTGACGGCATATACCTCGTCTGGCTTAAGTGACTTTGGCGCCGTCCATGGCATCGCGCGATTGATGTAATCCCAAAGCGAGGAGACTTGCGAGGCCTTCATCATGGTCGTGCGCGTCGGTGCATTGGCATCTAGCCGGAGTGCCGCAACGCGACCGGTCTCCACGTCCTTTGCAGTGGTGTAGCCAGCCAGTGGCGGGAAGATTTCATTGCTCTCGGCGAAAGTGCCGTGGCAACTAGCGCATTGTGCCTCCCAAATTTTCTCGCCCTGATCCACTGATCCCTGACCTTTGGGTAATCCTTTGAAGTCAGGACGCACATCGATGTCCCAAGCTTTGACTTCCGATGGAGTCGCTGGCCGTCCGATGCCTTCGAATCTAGCCTGTGCTGACGCAGCGGAGCATGCAATAAGCACCAGCGCAGACAGCCCAGCTTGCTGGCGTCCGATAGGACATACAAACCCTTTAAGAAAGCTGAACATTCTTCACCTCGCCGCTTTCTTCGATCAACCACGTTTGAATCGCGTTGTTGTGATAAATGCCGCGTGTGCCACGCACCTTGCGCAGCTCGGCATAGGTCGGCTGAATATGCCCCGTCTCGTCAACCGCGCGGCTCAAAATCAAAGCTGGTTTGCCATTCCAATTCCAAGGCAAAACAAAGCGCGTTAAGCATTTTGAGAGCACCGGAGTTTGCAATCGCGTGGGCTGCCAATTGCGTCCACCATCCACGCTCACATCCACCTTTCGAATCTTGCCGCGCCCGCTCCAAGCCAAGCCGGTGATTTGGTGTGCGCCTTTATCCAACAGCACTTGGCCGCCGCTGGGCGAGGTGATCACGGATTTCACTTCTTGAATAGCTGTGTATTGCCGATGCATGCCATCAGGCATCAAATCAACGTAATGAATCGCCTCATCTTTGGTGGCGTAAGCCATGTCTCCGAGCTCGATGCGGCGCAGGTACTTCACCCAACTCACACCCTGCACCCCCGGCACGACCAAGCGCAGCGGGTAGCCATTCTCTGGGCGCAACATTTCGCCGTTTTGCCCGTAGGCCACCAGCACTTCGTCGTTCATGATGAGGCTCATCGGAATCGTACGTGTCATGCTTGAGCCATCCGCGCCCTCGGCCAAGACAAATTTGCCGCGCTTAAAATCGGCGCCACACATCTCGAGCAACAGCCGCAGCGGCACGCCGGTGAACTCGCTGCAAGAAATCATGCCGTGCGTGTACTGCACCGTCGGCACAGACACGTTGCCCCATTCCATACCCGTGTTGGCACCACATTCAATGAAATGAATCCGGCTCACGCTGGGCAAGCGCATCAGATCATCCATGGTGAAGACCATCGGCTTTTTGAGCATGTTGTCATCACTGCCATTGATCATGAGGCGATGCTTGTCCGGCTCAATATCCCACCAGCCTTGGTGATGGCGTTCAAAGTGCAAGCCACTGGGTGTAATGATTCCGAACAGCCCCTGCAGCGGGGTGAAGCTCACTCCAGCTTGGCTCACCCGCGTGAGCCCGGGGCTTTCGCGGCGCTGCAAATTCTTCTCATACGCGCTGGGCACGCCGTAGCCCCGTGCCGCCACCGACTGGCCCAGAGCCTTGGTGTGCGCGGGTAGCTCTAGAATATTGGGATCGCCTTGGCCCGAAACAGGATTGGATTGTGCGTTGGCCCTCGTCGATGCTGCGCTGGCTGCTACAAAAGCAGTAGCGAATGCCGAGGAAATGAAGCCACGGCGCCCTGCTTTGAGTTCTGCGCGCGCGACACGAACCTGATCCCGGGAGATAAACCCCTCAGGCGCTTTCTGTAGAAATCTGTTATTCATGGTTCACACTCGGGCGAGAAGCCGCTCAGAAGCAGGCAATTGCATCGGTTCATCGAGTTCAATCGCCACTTGCGTACAAACACTGCGGCACAGCGTCACAGCGCGCTCGCTTTGCACGCGGTAAAACACCTGTGCCCCTTCTTTGCGCTTGGCCAGAATGCCAGATTGATAGAGCACATTCAGGTGCTGTGACAAATTCGGCTGAGTCGTGCCCACTTGCTCCAACAACTGCCCGACAGACAGCTCTCGGTTGCACAAGCTACTCAATATACGCAAGCGGATCGGGGTGGACAGGACGCTGAACAACTCAGCGGCCAACTCAAAAACCCGCTGGGTTTCCGCGAATTCACCGTCAAGCGCTCTAGGGGAGGGCTGATTTGAAACAATTGGCATAGTGAGTAGGCAAAAAGCATTAAGTAAGTACATAAGCATTGTCTTATATTACAAAATTCCCTCATACGAGGGGTATCCCTGATATAGACAATCTGTATCTAATGGCGTAAAACAAGGTGTCGTGCGGACGGCTGGGTCAGCATGCCCGATGGATTGCTCCATCAATGACCAACCAGCGACCGCTCTTGGACCATGGAGAATAGTCATGCAGTGTCATAAAAATAAACTAACAGGGACCTTTGCACACAGGCCTTTGTGCCTAGCGGCATTGATCGCTTTGGGCTTAAGTCCGGCCGCGTGGGCGGTCGTCGACGGGCCGGTTCGCGAGGCCATGGAAGCGGTTAGTGCCAAGCAATCGCAACGCGCATTTGATTTACTGGCACCACTTGAAGCAACCCGCGCTGGCGATCCAGATTTCGACACCGCGCTTGGTATTGCCGGAAATGAGATCGGTCAATTTGCACGGGCAATCTTCGCGCTAGAGCGCGTTTTGATTGTGCAGCCGGGCAATGCCCGTGCTCGAGCCGAGTTGGCGCGAGCGCTGTTTGCCGTCGGGGACACAGCCAATGCGCGCAAGCTCCTTCAAGAAACCAAAGCGGAGGGCGTGCCAGAAAGCGTAGGCAGCACGATTGACGAATTCTTGCAGGCGATTGATAAGGTCGATGCGGCTGGTCGTCCGTCAATAAAGGCATACGTCGAAGCAAGTTTGGGCTATGACAACAACGTCAACAGCGGGCCAACCAGCAATAGCTTTGCCGTACCTGCTCTGGGTGGCGGTATAGTGAATCTTCTTCCTGCGGGCATCAAGACAGACGCCAGCTATTTGCAGCTTGGCACGGGCATTTCTGGTCGCGCCAACCTCGTGCCCCGCTGGTCTTTTCTCGGTAGCGCCAATGCAAGTACGCGAAAGCATGGCAACAATGCCAGCGCGTTCAACATTGACCAACTGGACGCAAGTGGCGGCCTAAGCTACCGCGACAATCGTCACGAATTGTCGGGCGTACTCAATGTCGGTCAAACCGCGATCGGTGGAGCCACGCTGCGCAGACTAGCTGGCGTTACAGCTGAATGGACCTACCGACCCGACGGCACACGTCAGTGGGGCAGTTATCTTCAACTGTCCAACCTCGATTACCCAACACAACCGGTCCGCGACGCACAGCGCAGCGTATTGGGCACCAGCTACGCCAGCCAGAGCCGAGGCGGCAGTCTTTTCTACACCAGTGCCTACCTTGGTCGCGAGAAGCAAGACAACGCCGCGTTTCCACATCTTGGCCACCGACTCGCTGGGGCGCGTTTTGGCACACAAATGCCGCTCACCGCGCAATGGGGCTTGTTTGCCACAGCAACGGTTGAAAACCGCACCTATGGGGGCGCTGATCCGCTATTTTTCGTCGTGCGCAAAGACACCCAAGTTGATATTAGCCTTGGAGCCGCTTGGAGGTTATCCGATCAGTGGCGCGTCACGCCCCAGATCAACTTCAACCGCAGCAATTCCAACATCATCGTCAACGACAGCAGCAAGGCCAGTGTCAGCGTTTCTGGTCGCCGCGAGTTTTGATCGCACTCAACCCGTCTTTCATGCAGGAGAACCCCATGCGAAACAACCTCAAACTTAGGCAAACCGCACTGATTGCTGCCTTGGCCAGCATTTACCCACTGCAATTGCTTGCCAACGCTGGCGTAACGCAATTCGCCGTTGGCGAAGTGTCGATCCAACGAGCTGCGAGCAGTTCGCCACTTGCCAGCGGTAGCCGGATAGAAAGCGGTGACTTGATCACCACCGGTGGCACTGGCCGGACCCAATTGCGTTTCACTGACGGGGGGATGGTGTCACTGCAACCCAATTCACAGTTTCGAATTGCTCGCTACGCAGATACTGGAGACGGCAAGCAAGACAGCTTTCTCGTCGACCTGGCCCGAGGCGGCATGCGCGCTTTGACCGGCTTGATCGGTAAGCGTAACCGAGAAAACTACAAAGTCACCACCAGCACTGCCACGATTGGTATCAGAGGCTCCGGCTTTTCGATGGGATACAACCCCGATGGCACACTTGCGATCACGACCGAACTAGACGCGATCGAGGTCTGCAACCAAGCGGGTTGCATTGGACTCAATCTGGGCGAATCGGCGCTCGTGACGAGTGCCACGGCATTGCCAATCCGCACCAACCAACGCGCAGCTTGGAATCCCCCGAATCCGCGGCGCTTGATCACGGCGCGCAACGATGATGTTGGCAGTGATGGGCGCTCTGCGACCATTCGGGTTGAGACTGGCCTAGCGCTAACAAGTGCCGGCATTGGCCAAGAGGGGCGCGATATCCGATCGTATTTGGACGGTGCGGCTGCTGGCAACGCCGTCTCAGGCACGATTCTGGGATACGCCGCTAACGTCGAATCCGGCGATGTGGGCAAATCCGGACAAATCACAATTACCGACCGAGTCGGTTCGCTGACCACCAACGATCTCATGATCTTGGGCACGTGGCAAGGCGCCGAATGGACCGGTGATCAGCCAGACACCCTGTCTCGCTCTGCGTTCGTCATGGGTGTGCCGGCTCCTCAGTCCGCCCTCAACGCAGCAGCGGGCAAGCAAGCCCAATACAATTTGTCGCAAGCAACCACCGTATTCTCTTCCAGCCCCAACGTTGAGGGCACACTGTTGTCATCGAGTCACGTAATGGTGGACTTTGGCAACCAGCAGCGGCAGCTCGATGTCAATCTAGATATCAGCATGCGACCCATCTCGGCACAGAACCCAGCGGAGCAAAATGCAACCCAATACAGCTTTTCCGGGGGCGCCACCACCTCCAATGCAGGGTTCGCCGGATCACTCACTTTAGACAACGGTGAGGGTAGCGGTCGATTCAAAGGGTTCTTTGGCGGACCTGCCGCTGAAAAATTAGGCCTGAGCTTTGAAGCCGATACAGATAGCTACAATGACTTCGTTGGGGCTGGTGTGTTCACACGAGGCCCACTGACGATACCAGCGCCGTCGCCGAACGTCGCCGTGGCCGGCGTTGGACTGGGCGAGGGAAATGTTGCCGTCTATCTCAATGGCAGGTTAAACACCGACGAAGGAGACGTTGTTGGCTACACAGCGTCCAATGGCGACACCGTTCAGGTCACCAGCCTCAATGCTGTGCCCGTTACCAGTTCACCAGGCGATCCTGACTTCTTGCAGATCGGGAAATGGGGCGGACTGACCTGGAACCAAGCGGGCGCAACCTCCACCGACAGTGAAGGCGCATTTGTGATGGGCACGCCGGCGCCCACAACAAGCTTTCCGGCCATCGGACAGCGAGGGCGATACGATCTTTTGAGTGCGACTCCTGTCTACACGCAGGGCGATTCCACTGTGTCTGGCACCTTATTGCCAACAAGCAGCTTGAGCATCGACTTTGTTGCTGCAGGCCAATTCGTTGACGTCAAACTCGATGTGAGCATGCCGGGCGCTAGGCCGATTCCTTCAAGGAGTGATCTCGAGAACCCGCTAGTTGAGGGTTCACCCACGACCTCCTATCAGCTTCGTGGCAGTGCAGCAGGAGTAGAAGGTGCGTTTAAGGGTGTGCTGAGCGTCGACACGGCCGCTTGTTCGAATGGTGACAATTGCGGGACTGGGCAGGTTTCGGGCTTCATTGCTGGCTCGACCGCGCAACAGGCAGGCGCTAGCTTCTCCGCAGATACGGGGAGTGAATATCACGGCGTTATCTACGGTGCCGGCATCTTCGGTTTGGGCGAAGGATCGCCGACTCCAGTCATTAGTCCGTCCAACTTAACCATTGCGGCTACGAGTAGCGAATCACTTGGGGGCGCGATTTACGCCGGTACCTTTGCGAGCGGCGCAGCCACGACCTTCAAAGGCAGCTTCCTCACCAGCTACACAGAATCAGGGAGTTCAGGTGGTTACGGCGGGTATGGTGGCGCGGCGCCTCCAAGCTACGCACATGTTCCAGAAACAGCGAGCCAATTCGCCGCGATTGGCGCGCCGAGTGAATCTAATTTCATCGGTTGGGGCCATTGGGCTCAAGCAGTCAAAACCACCTACGGCGTCAACGGCGCTGGCAACTCGACGTCGCCCGTGAAAGACCTGCACTACCTAGTAGGCAAGCCAACAAATAGCTTTGACATGCCCCGCATAGGATCAGCAGGCTACTCTCTGCTTGGTGGCACCAACCCAACTGCAACGTTCAATGGAGTCACTCAGACCGGACAATTGCTTTCCTCGTCGCATCTTGAAGTGGTATTCAACTATGGAGGAGAAGTCAATGCCTATATTGATACGCGATTTGGTGGAACCACAGCGTCGCTCTCAGGAATTGGGGTCATCAATGGATCACGAATTCAAAACTGTGGAGGCTCGGCAGAGATCAGCGGCTTCTTCACTGGCGCCGGCGCCGTTCGCGCAGGCATTGTGTACCAAGGCAGTCACGGAACCTTAGGAACGATTCAAGGTGCGGCTGCCTTCCAACGCTCTTCAGGGTTCGTTCGATTACCGCTTGATTAAGGCGAGTTGTTGATACACGCACCCATTTTTGTGATTGCTTCGACTCCATAGTTACGCAATGATCGATGGCGGTCAGTTTCAAACACGAGATGCGCCTTCATTTCAAGTTTATGCCCGATGTTGCTGATTTGAGTTGTCGGATCAAGATGGCTAGTGGCGCCAACTCAACAGACCTTGGGTTGGCGATAAGGCGGTTGCCTTGGCGAGTCAGCCTCGATTACGATGAGTGCAATGTCTAATTCGCCATCATCCAACACTGGCGCGCAGCAGCCAACCCACGATGTATCTGCTCTGCTCAATGCTGGAGCAGCGCTACATGCGCAGCACCAGCTAGAACAAGCCTTGATGCAGTTTGAGCGCGCGCTGGCAGCGGATCCTTCCAGCGTCAATGCGATCAATGCGTGCGTTGCCGTCTTGCTAGATCTCGATAGGCCGCGCGCAGCCTTTGATTTGATGCGTTCAAATCTACTGGCCCTTGCGACGGACGTCGACAGTCTTTGCAACTGGGCGATCGTGTGCGAATCAGTTGGAGAGCGTAGCCGTGCCGACGCGGCCTATGAACAGGTACTCAGCCTTCAACCCAACCACCTGCGAGCACTCAACAATTCGGCGCTCAATGCAATGGTTCGCCATGAGTGGCCTCTCGCGATCCAGCGCCTTGAGCGATGCTGCCAACTCGCGCCCGATGACCCTGCACTTCTCGTCAATTTGGTCGACGGCTTGACTGCTGCCCATGAGTCTGAAGAAGCCTTGAAAGCAGTGGCGCAAGGCCACAGCCGATGGCCGAATAACCCAGACCTTGAGCTGCGGTACGCCATTCAACTGGCGTTCAATGGCCGTTTGCATGAGTCAGATGCCGCGATTGCGCGCTTAAGCCATGCCGCTCAAACTCGGCTGCAGCACTATCTGTCGAGCATGAGTGAAGCCGCAGCACGCCTCGGCCGGGCGGCTGTGCAGTCCCTGCCGGCGGCGCAAGAGTTGTATTTCATTCATCAGTTCTCAGCCTTGGGCCACTGTGACTGGCGAGACTACCCTCGCTTGGTCAGCATGATCCGCCAAGCTATCCAATCATCGTATACCGAGGAAAGGGGGCGCGATTGGCGCGATGTGCAGTTCTATGCCTTGATGTTGCCTTTGGAAGAGGAGGAGCAATGCCAATGTGTGCGGCACACCTATCGCAACATCGTCGATAAATTTCCGCTTCGCTCAGCCCCCACAAAGACCCACACACCATCGCTAGACGGCAAAATTCATGTTGGTCTGACCCTGCAGAGTTTGCATGATGCGCGGCATCGCAATGCCATCGAGAACTGGTTAACACATGCAGATCGCGATCGGTTTTCATACCATCTGTATGCCAATACACCTTTACCGCAAGTCGACCTTACCGACCGACTGATCTCACTGAGCGAATCAGTTGTGGAGATCAATCACCTCAGCGTCGGCGACACCATCAAGCGAATGCGGTTGGATCGTCTGGACGTCTACCTTGACACGGCCTTCTATACCCCATGGTGTCGAGCCGAGATACCTTACGGCAACGTCGCACCCATCAACATTCGCATGCAATCTTGGCAGCGTTGGAACTCGGGTGTCTATCAATATGTGCTCGGTGATGCCATTACTCATCCCGATGAGATAGATAGAAATTATCTTGGCCCGACTGTTCGGTTGCCTGAAACCTGTTGGCTTGCGCTCAACGACGACCAACCCATTGCGGGCGTGACCCGAAAAGAAGTTGGTTTGGCCGACGATGCCATCGTTTTCGCCGCGTTTAGTGCACCGATTGGCATTGATCCACAAAGCTTCTCCGCTTGGATGGCCATTTTGAAATCTTTGCCAGACGCGA
The DNA here is from genome assembly GCA_031429925.1 of Variovorax sp. Classification (GTDB taxonomy): domain Bacteria; phylum Pseudomonadota; class Gammaproteobacteria; order Burkholderiales; family Burkholderiaceae_C; genus JANMDU01. The sequence continues at coordinate 6,109 of JANPAK010000510.1, read as the reverse complement.
TCGTGTGGTTTCCGCTTTTTGATCTAGGAACAAGAGCCAATTTACTCCGTGAAGCACGCTTACACGGTGTTGCAGCGTCGAGAATTGCTTTTTGCCCTAGCCCACCGACTCTGCCGCAGGGCGACAGCATCAACGCGCGCCAATCCAGTGAATATCACCGTGCGTGGCACCTCGCACAATTGAAATGCGCTGATTTCTTTTTGGATCCACTGCGCTTTGGATCCAATTACACCCTCTGCGATGCGCTGCGCCTAGGTGTTCCCTCGGCGACCGTCATGGGAAACAACCTCGCATCTCGCTTAGGTGCAAGCATCTTGCGTGCGGCTCATCTAGATACGGCTGTGCTCGCTTCAACCGAGGAATACGTATCTTGGGCATGCGAATGGGCCCGCGGAGGCAAGCTGGCCGATTCAGTCAGCAGCCAGCTCTCGAAAATTCAAAATGATCCCCAGTGCGTTCCGCTTTACAACGCTTCTGCACGAATCAAATCTTGGGAACAGGCCATGGAAAAAATGGCCGAAAAGTCCCGCAACAATCTTGCCCCCGAAGCGTTTGACATCTAGTGCGCCTGATCCCAGTTCTTACCCACGCCCACTTCAGCCACCAAAGGCACTTTGAGCTGAGCGACGCTGGCCATGATGCGAGGAATCGCTGATTTGAGCCAATCCAGTTCTGCTTCAGGCACTTCAAATACCAGTTCATCATGCACTTGCATGATCATCTTGGTTTTCAACGCTTTGGCGTCGAGTTCGCACTGCACCGCATTCATACTCAGTTTGATCAAGTCTGCCGCTGTTCCTTGCATTGGCGCATTGATCGCAGCGCGCTCAGCGCCTGCACGGCGCGGACCGTTGGGGCTATTGATCTCGGGCAGATAAAGGCGGCGGCCAAGTACGGTTTCTACATAGCCTTTGCTTTTCGCTGAGAGCCGGGTTTCGTCCATATAGGTCTTTACGCCAGCGAAGCGCTGGAAGTAGCGTTCGATGTAGTTTTTGGCGGCAGTGTTGTCGATGCTGAGCGCTTTGGCCAAACCAAACGCGCTCATGCCGTAGATCAGGCCGAAGTTGATCACCTTGGCATAGCGGCGCTGCTCGCTGCTCACGTCTGCCGCAGGCAAGCCAAACACCTCAGCCGCAGTGGCGCGGTGTACGTCGATGCCATCAATGAAGGCTTTAATCAACGCTTCATCGCCACTGATATGTGCCATGATGCGCAGCTCAATTTGCGAGTAATCGGCACTTGCAATCAACGAACCAGCGGGTGCAACAAACGCCTCGCGCACGCGGCGGCCTTCTGCCGTGCGGATGGGGATGTTTTGCAAATTCGGGTCATTGCTCGACAAGCGGCCGGTGACGGCTACGGCTTGCGCGTAATGCGTGTGCACGCGGCCGGTGCGTGGGTGTGCGAGCTGGGCAAGTTTGTCGGTGTAGGTGCCCTTGAGTTTGGAAAGCCCGCGATGCTCCAAAATTTTGGCGGGCAGCGGATAATCTTCTGCGAGCTTTTCCAGCACCTCTTCATCGGTGCTCGGCGCGCCGGTGGCGGTTTTCTTCACTACAGGCAAGCCCAGTTTAGTGAAGAAAATCTCACCAATTTGCTTAGGAGAAGCGAGGTTAAATGGTTGTCCAGCAAGATCATGCGCTTGGGCTTCCAATTGCATGATGCGCTGCCCCAGCTCATGGCTTTGCGTGGCGAGCAACTGCGCGTCGATCATCACGCCATTGCGCTCAATGCGGTAGAGGCTTTCTGAGCTTTCGATTTCGAGCTCGTAAATGGCGCGCAGCTTGTCATTGGCCTGCAGCTTGGGCCAGAGCGCCAGATGCACATCCAGCGTCTGATCGGAATCTTCGCACGAGTATTCAGCAGCCTTGGCGACATCCACCTGCGAGAACGAAATTTGGTGCACGCCCTTGCCGCAAAGGTCTTCATAGCTGATGCCTTTGCGTCCGACATGCCGCTCGGCGAGGCTGGAGAGGCCATGCGGTTTGTGCACCTCGAGCACATAGCTCTGTAGCATCGTGTCGTGCACATAGCCCTGCACCTCAACGCCGTGATTGGCAATGACATGGCGGTCATACTTCACATGCTGACCAAGTTTTTTGTGGCTTGGGTCTTCCAACCAAGGCTTGAGCTTAGCCAGCACTTCATGCAGGGGCAATTGGTCTGGCGCATCAGCATAGCTGTGCGCCAACGGAATGTATGCAGCCTCGCCGGGTTTGACACTGAAGCTGATGCCCACGATCTGCGCTTGCATTTCATGCAAGGATGTGGTTTCTGTGTCTAGCGCAGTCAGCTCAGCTGCTTTGATTTTTTCATGCCAAGCGTCAAAGGCCTCCCAAGTGAAGATAGTGTCGTAGTGCTTATCGCTCGCTTTGGATGCTGCGGGCGCTTCTTCAGCAAACAAATCATCCATGGCAGGCTGCATGGGCGTTGCCGCAGAAGATTTCTTCCCTAGGCTCGCAGCCAGCCCTTTAAAACCATATTTCAGGTAAAAGTCACCCAGCGCCATCGTATTCTCTGCGCTGAGCGCTACAGAATCCATAGCAGGCAAGCCATCGATGTGCCCGGCCAGATCGCAATCTATTTTGATCTTGAGCAGCTCGCGCGCTTTGGGCAGCCAGTCTCGCGCTTTACGAAGATTCTCACCCGCTACCCCTTTGATCTCATCGGCTCGAGCCAATAAATTCTCCAGCGAGCCATACTCGGTGAGCCATTTCGCCGCCGTTTTTGGTCCTACTTTTTCAACGCCGGGCACGTTGTCGACAGTGTCACCCACCAGGTTTTGGTAGTCCAGCATCAGGCTGGGCGGCACGCCGAACTCCGCGGTGACGCCCGCGACATCGCGCTTTCTGCCGTTCATGGTGTCAATGATGGTGATGTGCTCATTCACCAGCTGCGCCAGATCTTTATCACCGCTGGAGATGATCACCTCCATGCCGTGCTCGGCGCCAATCCGCGCCATCGTGCCGATCACATCGTCCGCCTCGACGCCCGGCACGGCCACCACTGGCCAGCCCTGCAAGCGCATCACCTCATGAATCGGTGCGATTTGGCTGCGCAAATCATCGGGCATGGGCGAGCGATGAGCTTTGTACTCGGGGTAGAGCGCATCGCGAAACGTCGGCCCGCTCGCATCAAAAATGCAGACGGCGTATTTGGACGGAAACTGCGTGCGCAGGGCCGTCATCATGTTGATCATGCCGCGAATCGCCCCGGTGGCTGGGCTGCTCGGGTCGCCGGGCACGGCCCGCAAATCGGGCATAGCGTGAAACGCACGATACAGGTAGCTGGAGCCATCCACGAGCAGGAGGCGATTGTCTGGGGCTTGGGGTTCGGACATGCGTATATTGTGTACCCTCTACAATCTGCCCCAATTGATTTGACAGAAAAAATGGCCGTCTACACCGAAGTTCCCGCAGAGGTTGCGCAATCCCTGTTCACCCAGCTTGGCTTGGGCGATGTGACCGATTTAAAAGGTTGCCAAGGCGGCATTGAGAACACCAATTATTTCGTCGATACGAGCCAAGCACGCTACGTGCTAACGCTTTTTGAGCGGCTCACTCATGAGCAATTGCCGTTTTATCTGTACTTGATGAAGCATTTAGCGCAGCGCGGCATACCTGTGCCCGATCCGCAAGCGGACAGAAATGGCGATATTTTGCTCACCGTCTTGGGCAAGCCCGCATGCGTGGTCAACCGCCTGCGTGGCGGCAGCGAGTTGTCGCCAACCGCTGCTCACTGCGGTACGGTCGGCGCAATGCTCGCTCGCATGCACTTGGCTGGCCGCGATTTCCATCGCATCCAACCCAATCTGCGCAGCTTGCCTTGGTGGAACGAAACAATCCCCGTTGTGCTGCCATTCCTTGATGCAGACCAAGCGCAACTGATTCGCAGCGAGCTGGCCTACCAAAACCATGTCGCAGCGGGAAGCCTCTGCGCAGCGTTACCCCGTGGGCCCATCCACGCAGACTTGTTCCGGGACAACGTGATGTTTGAGGGTGCTGAACTCACAGGCTTCTTTGACTTTTACTTCGCGGGTGTGGATAGTTTCTTGTTTGACATTGCGGTGTGCCTCAATGATTGGTGCATCAACCTCACCAGTGGCGCTCCAGATGCTGTGAGGCAAGCGGCGTTTTTGCAGGCCTACCAAGCCGAGCGCCCCTTTGAATCCGCCGAGCGCTTTCTTTTGCCAGCCATGCTGCGTGGGGGCGCACTCCGCTTTTGGATCTCGCGACTGTGGGATTTTCACCTTCCACGTGAAGCCAGTTTGCTCAAAGCACACGACCCCAAGCATTTTGAACGCGTGCTGCGCCAACGCGTTGCTGAGTGCGACGAAACGGTTGCAGCGTGAACTCGTTCACACATCTTCGACTTGATTTGACGGATTGCGTCAGAATCTGCAACTCATTATGAAATTAAACATCCTACCCGCCAGCACAGGTATTACCTGGGTCAAGCTCGGCATCAAAACTTTTTTCAAACAACCTCTGGCACTCGGTGGCTTGTTCTTCATGTTTATGGCATTGGTCTCATTAATCTCCATTGTCCCGTTCGTCGGCGCGGCATTGGCGTTGGCCATCGTACCCGCGGCAACCTTGGGTCTGATGGTGGCCACTTTGGAGGCTCTGCGCGGAAAATTCCCTATGCCTTCTGTGTTGGCGACTGCTTTTCGCGCTGGCCAACAGCGCCTGCGCGCCATGCTCGTGCTGGGCGCGATGTATGCGGTCGGCTTTTTGCTCATCATGGGCTTAACGGCTCTTTTGGACGGGGGGCAGTTTGCGCGCCTGTATCTTCTCGGCGGAAAAATAAGTCGCGAGCTCATGGAAGACGACGCCTTTCAGGCCGCCGCTTTGGTGGGGATGGCCCTGTACATCCCACTGTCTTTGATGTTCTGGCACGCGCCAGCCCTGGTCCATTGGCATGGCGTATCGCCCTCGAAGGCGGTGTTTTTCAGCCTGATCGCCTGCTTGAAGAACTTCTGGGCCTACACTGCCTACGGGCTGGGTTGGTTTGCCGTATTTACCTTAGGCGGCGTCGTGATCACCAGCTTGACAGTGTTGCTTGGCATACCGATGATCGCCGGGCTGATGGTGCCTATGGTGCTCACCGTCGCAGCGATGTTTTTTACCTCAGTCTATTTCACGTTTCGCGACAGCTTTGTTCACACCGATCAAAGTCCCGCAGAGGTGACTCCAACCGTCGTTTGAGCGCGTATTCACAAGACAACTTTAGGAGACTTCTATGACACAACACAGCTTGCAAGGCCGCAGCGAACAAGAGATACTTTGGTTCCAACGCCGGGGTTTTCTGAGCGCAGCCGCTGCGTGGACGGCGATGGGCGGCTTCAGCGCAGCGCATGCGCAGCAACGCAGCAACGTTGTGGCATTGCTTGGGGATGCTCAGGTCAACGGCGTGCGTCTCACGCCGCAAACGAATATCCAAACTGGCGATCGCATTGAAACCGGTCCTAACTCAAATCTCATTTTCGTTGTCGGAAATGCCTCATTCCAAGTGAGGCAAAATTCGCGGTTAACGGTCGAGCGAGGTGCAACGCTGAATGCCGTGAGTGTGCTGCGCTTGCTCACCGGTGCGGTGGCCAGCGTGTGGGGGAAAGGTGGCAGTCGCCAAATTGTGACTCCAACGATCACAGCCGGCATTCGAGGCACGGGGGTATATACCGAGGTACGGCCGCAGCAAAACTTCCGCAGCTATTTTTGCAATTGCTATGGCACGGTAGACATGGCAGCCGGCACCGATCGCGTGTTATCTCGTGCCGACTACCACCAAGCCTTTTGGGGCGAGGTTGAGCCTGTCAATGGCCGCATGCTGACGCCGGCTGGTGCCATCAACCACACCGACGAAGAACTAGAAGTGCTCGCCCGCCTCATCGACCAACGCACCAACTGGCAGGTCATGGGCAAAAAAGGGGTTAAAGACGGCAAGGGCTTTATGGACGAAACACCGAACGGTGTGCATCCTGCCGCTCCACCCGTTCGATAGTTTCCAAACACGCGCAACTACGGGTTATCCCCCCACCCCAAAGCCCGCCGCACCCGTCCGAGCGGGCTTTTTTGTTTAGACTGATTCGCTTGTGTTGCCCTCATTGCTTGGA
>JANPAK010000509.1:0-9547 GCA_031429925.1 Variovorax sp. | reverse complement strand
CATGCCGATTTACTGGAAAGCCGGTGGATTTGCCTATATCGATCGACCAGTTTATAGGTTTTTGGCACCATTGGCGCTTTCCAGGAAGTTGTCGATGATGAACTGATATCGGTGACAGGGCTGTGGCGCTCATGAGTTCCTAGGCAGTGGAACAGTTTGATTGATGAAGAGCATTGATGGCACCGTTGGGCAGAGCGCTTGGTTCTCTGTAACGTATCACAGACGAAAAATGATTTTCGCCACCAGCAACAGCGACAGCAACAGCAACTGCAATGCCGGCAAAGGGCGCATGCCCACAAACGAACCATTGCCCGAACCCGCCGCAATTGTGATTGGCGACACTGCGACATGAAACAACAACACACCGAAAACGCCGACCGGGGAATTCATGGCGATCCCTCTGCTTGGGCGAGACTTCAGGCTTGCTCTGCACCGCAGATGCATAACGGGCATCAGAAAACCAGCCATGCGCACTAGGATGGAAAGCTGCGTACCCACTGGCTTCTCAGTCTAGCGCTAGCACGACGGGTTTCCTTGTGTGAAATCGCCGGACTACGGCGTGGGTAGAGCGTCTGGGTTCATGTTCAAAGCGATTTTGGCGTGGTGCTGTGCGGCTTTGAGCTCGCCCTCGAACTGCTCCTTTTCGCTTATTTGCATGGCCGCCTCAATCGCCAAACGCTTAACGTTGATTCGGAAGTTTCTAAAAATGGATGCGCCGATCAATGCCAGCAGCTTGTAGGCTATCTCAGGCCGGCGCTGGGCCAAGGTGTCGATGCCTTCGGCAGTGAACAAGGCGCAGGTGACATCACCATCAGTGACATATCGAGCATACCGCTGCGTGGGCTGATAAAGCGCATCGGTGCCAAAGAAGCAGCCCGGGACCTCCACATTGGCCACGATCGGGGCTCGTCCGCCAGGCAGGGGGATCTGCACCGCAACATAGCCTTCCAGCAACAAGTAGCAAGGGGCTTTGCTTAGGGGTGCACCAAAGTCCGACAGAATGCTCGCGTGAGGCCAGTGCTGATACTGGGCGACGCCGGCAATGGCTATGGCTTCTGCGCTGGAGAGTTGCGCAAATGCCAGCTGCCGCGATTGCGCAAAAATATGCTCAGCGCAGTTGGAGTGCAAAAGGGTTTCAGGCATCACGTCCCGAAGTATTGCACATGCGCAGGCTTCCTTCCTAGGCGCTGTTTCCCCATGAAACGAACGGTCGACTTACTTTGGAGCTAGGCGAATCGCGCCATCCAAGCGGATCGTCTCGCCATTGAGCAAATCATTGTCAAACATATGCAGGGCGAGTTTGGCGTAGTCTTGCGGTGTGCCCAAGCGGCTGGGGAAGGGCACGGCGGCGGCTAGCGCATCTTGCACGTCTTGGGGCATGCCAAACATCATCGGCGTGCCCATGATGCCGGGAGCGATGGTGCAGACGCGGATGCCGATTTTTGACAGGTCGCGCGCGATCGGCAGCGTCATCCCGACAATGCCGCCTTTAGAGGCTGCATATGCTGCTTGACCGATCTGGCCGTCATAGGCGGCAACGGAGGCAGTGTTGATGATGCAGCCACGCTCTTTGGTGGGTTCAGGCTCATTTTTGCTCATCGCGTCGGCGGCCAATCTCAGCATGTTGAAGCTGCCGAACAAGTTGATGCTCACTGTGCGCTTGAACGCATCAAAATTGTGTGGACCATTCTTGCCGACGGTGCGCTCTGCGCTGGCAATGCCTGCGCAATTGACCAAGCCCATGAGCTTGCCCATGCTGACCGCTTTGGCGACGACGGCTTGACCGTCTGCTTCGCTGGTCACATCGCATTTGACAAACGCGCCACCAATTTCCTTGGCCACAGCTTCGCCTTTTTCAGCCTGCATGTCGGCAATCACAACGATGCCGCCCTGTGCGGCTAGCATACGGGCCGTGCCTTCGCCCAGGCCAGATGCGCCGCCGGTGACGATGAAAACTTTGTCTTTGATCTGCATGCTTGCTCCAAAATGAAGGATTTACGTTGACGTTAACGTCAATGTTGAATTATCGGCGATTTCCAAAAGCCGATAATTAGCGGATGCGCATTGTAAGACTCCAAAATTGGCTGGTTCTGATGATTCTGTTCGCTTTGGCGGCCTGCACGACGGCGCCCCAAAAACCGCCTGAGCCTCCACCGACAACGCCTCAGCCCGCCATCAAGCGACCGCCCAAGATTGGCTTGGCGCTGGGCGGCGGCGCGGCGCGTGGCTTTGCGCATGTTGGCGTGATCACGGCGCTGGAAGAAGCGGGCATTAAGGTGGATCTGGTGGTGGGCACGTCTGCGGGCTCGCTGGTGGGCGCGATCTATGCGTCTGGCAAAACGGCGGTGCAGTTGCAAGAGGTGGCCATGAAAATGGAAGAGGCCGAGATCACGGACTGGACGCTGCCTTTCTTTAATCGTGGCATTTTGCGTGGCGATGCCCTCTCAGCGTATGTCAATCGGCAGGTGAACAATAAACTGATCGAGATTCTGCCTCTGCAGCTAGGTGTTGTGGCCACTGATTTGCGTAGCGGGCAGGGCGTGCTCTTTCAACGCGGGGATACCGGCTTGGCCGTGCGCGCGAGCAGCGCGGTACCCGCGGTGTTTAGCCCTGTGAAAATCGGTGATCGCGAATACGTGGATGGCGGCTTGGTGGCACCGGTGCCGGTGCGCTATGCCAAGCAAATGGGCGCAGACTTGATCATTGCGGTGGATATCTCAGCGGTGCCGGAGGGCAATGCTGCCGACGGCACGCTCGCCGTGCTGCTGCAGACCTTTGCCATCATGGGCAAAAGCATCAATAGCTATGAGCTGCGCGGCGCCGACGTGGTGGTGCGCCCCGATCTGACGGGTGTCAAAAGCGGTGATTTCGCGGACAAACGGCGTTCGATTGACGCTGGCAAACTTGCGATGCAAAGGCTCATGCCTCAGCTCAAGGCAGCGATTGAAGAGAAAACCAAATGAAGGTCAGCGATGAGTAAAGCTTTCACCAAAGAAGCGGAGAGCGATGAGGATGAAGAGCTTGCCGGTGCGCCTGCCATTCCTGCGGGCAGCAAGAATTACATCACCCGCGCTGGCTATGACCGACTGCAGATGGAGCTAAAGGTTTTGGTGGATGAGGAGCGCCCCAAGGTCGTGGAAGCGGTGCATTGGGCGGCAAAAAACGGGGATCGCAGCGAAAACGGAGATTACTTGTATGGCAAAAAGCGTTTGCGCGAGATTGATCGGCGGATTCGCTTTTTGACCAAACGGCTAGAGATTGCGGAGGTGGTGGACATATCCAAGCATCACGGCAGCGATCAGGTGTTTTTTGGTGCCACGGTGACTTACCTAGACGCGCACGGCGCTGAGCGCACGATCACAATTTTAGGGATTGATGAGGCTGAAAGCACCAAGGCTCAGGTCAGCTGGATTGCGCCGATTGCTCGTGCTTTTCTCAAAAGCCGAGAGGGCGACGAAGTGCGCTTGCAAACGCCCGCGGGTGTGCAGGCTTTAGAAGTGATTCGGGTGAGCTACCCAGCGCAGGCGTGAATTGACTTGCTACAAAATAAATAGCACGTAGCGCTTATTTCATATAGGCCGCATCTGCTTTGGATCATAAAAGAAGGTCTCTTCCATGATTTTCTCGCCGGTCCAGCGCTGCCATGCTAACTCCTCAATTCGCAGCTTCTGGCCTTGCAGGGTTTCAAATTCAAAAACCCATCGAATCACGACGTGGTCGCCCTGGGACAAAACCGGGCGCACGCAGCGGGACTGGACTGACACCATGCGATCGAGCGTGGCCTGCTCGCGGTCCATATTGGCCAAGCGCCCAACACGGGGTGGTTGCTGGTTTTCTTGCATGCTGGAATCATCAGTGTAGAAGTCTTCAATCGCTTTGACGTGAGCATTGGATTCAACGCAAGCGATAAAGCTTTCTAACGTGGCGATGCTGGGCATGGGGGTTTCCTTGGGTGATCCGAAAGGAGAATCTGTGGCAATCTGGGTTAAAGTTTAGTTAAATTCTCACAAACAAGGCGTTCCCCATGAAGCAAATCACAGCGATCATCAAACCGTTCAAACTTGAAGAGGTGCGCGAGGCGCTCGCTGAATGCGGCGTCACGGGGCTCACGGTCACCGAAGTCAAAGGCTTTGGCCGTCAAAAAGGGCACACTGAACTTTACCGTGGCGCAGAATATGTGGTGGACTTTCTGCCCAAGGTGAAAGTGGAGGTGACGGTTAAAACTGGCGATGTCGATCGCTGCGTAGAAGCGATCATCAAGGTCGCCCGGACCGGCAAGATTGGCGACGGAAAGATTTTTGTAACGGCCGTCGAGCGCGTGGTGCGCATCCGCACGGGTGAGCAGGACGACGAGGCGGTCTAATCCCGCGCAGCAGCCGATCAATCGATCTTTTTGAGTTGCTCGGCTAGGCCCGCTGCCTGAACGAGTTCGCGCAGTAGGCCGGGGGCTTCTTCGGCGATCTGGATCATCTCCATTTGATAGTCGCCGACGAAGCCGTCGTTGACTGTGCCGCGCATCATCTCCATGAAGGCGTCATAGCAGCCGTTGACGTTCACGATGCCGATCGGTTTGTCGTGGTAGCCCAGTTGCTTCCATGTCCAAGCTTCAAACAATTCTTCAAAGGTGCCAATGCCGCCAGGCAGAGCGAGGAAGACATCAGCATGCTCGGCCATCATCGCTTTGCGTTCGTGCATCGTTTCGACGATGCGCAGCTCGGTGCAGTCGGTTTTGGCCCACTCTTTTTCGACCAACGCTCGGGGAATGATGCCCAAAACCCGTCCACCGGCGTCTAAAGTGGCTTGAGCGAGGATGCCCATGAGGCCATTGTTGCCGCCGCCATAAACGAGTTGGCCGCCGTGTTGGCCGATCCATCGGCCAACTTCTCCGGCTGCATACGCAAATGCCGGCTGGTTGCCCTCACGTGAGCCGCAATACACGCAAATGGAAAAATTTGGTTTGTTCTGCATGAGCGTTAGGAAAATCGAGAATAGATGGCAGCTAGCCAGACGCCACCGCACAATATGAGGGATAACAAAACGGCAGCCGAGCCCAGATCCTTGGCCGTTTTGGACAGCTCATGCCATTCCGGGCCGATACGGTCGATAGAGCGCTCCACAGCGGTGTTGAGCAATTCAGTGATCATCACGATGACAACCGTGGCAATCAAAAACGAGATTTCTAACCAGTTGCCACCGATCCAAAAGGCCGCAGGAATTAAGAGACACGCCAGAGCAGCTTCTTGCCGAAAAGCGGGCTCCGTTAGCCCCACGCGCAGACCGGCGAGTGAATAGCCGGTCGCGTGAAAGATGCGATCGAAGCCCGAGCGCTTCTTTTGCGCATCGGGTGCCTCGACGATGTTGGACTGCATCGGGGCGCCCGGGCCTTGTGGCTCACTCACGCCGGAATCACTTTGCTCATGGGTTTGTGCGAGATGAGGCGCGTTCCTGCCAGCGCATCGTGTATGAACTGGCGCTGAGGATGAAAACGCGAAAGCAGAGCATAGACCACCACCCAGCCGACCAAGATGACACCGATTTCTCCGGCGGGCAACTTAAAAGGGGCAACAAGAGCGAGGGGGGGCAAAAGCCACAGCCACGCGAGGATGTATCGCCACATGGCACGGCCTTGCGAAACAGCCAAGCCATCCCGCCCGACCACTCGAAGATGCCAAGTTTTCATAGCGAGTGTTTGCCCTTTGTGCCAAAACCATGTGAAATAAATACCGAAAATCACAAACAAGAAGAGCTGCAGACCAAGTCGGTTGTCTAGCGCGTTACGGCTTTGGGTGAGTGTGCTGTAGAGGTAGGCTGAAATCCAAACGACGCCAAACATCAGCACGCCTTCATATAGCCAGCAAGCCATCCGACGGCTCAAGCTAGGCAGGGGGAGTTCGCTGGCGGTTGTCGTGGGCTGGGGTGCAGGATTTGATTCGAGATTCATGTGCGCGAGCGCCTAGCTGAGAATTGTAAACGCCATGAAATGAAGAGTACGTGACGCGATTTTTCGGACATCAAGACCAAAATACTTCAGAAGGCCTGATCGCTATACATCGCTGTAAATGCTTGTGGGTCTGCCTCGAACGACGACCAATCAGAGGCGAGGATAAATCAGGGCTTTTCAGCGCTGGTTTGGGGCGTGCCCGGCAAAATTGCACCTTCAAGGGTCAGGTGCGGAGCAATAGCAATTTTTTTGCCCGAAGCCGGCGCGGCAGCGGAGGACTGCGCCTTGTTGAGCGCTTTAGCTGTGCCGAACTGAATTGTTGGATCCTTCTTCAAAACTGGCTGTGGCCGCGCAGCAGGTGCTGCACCTGCCACACCGGGCTTAAACGCACCTTCAGCAAGCCTGCGTTTTTCATCAGGACTGAGTTGCTGATAGGCCTGCCACTGCACTTTGCGTTGCTCCGGGGTGAGTCCGTCAGTGACTTCCCGATTTTGTGCAAAATTTTGGCGTGCCGTGGTGCGCTGTTGTGGGCTGAGGTTCACCCATTCGGTCATCCGCGCATGCATGGTGGCTTGCTGGGCTGCAGGGAGTTTTTGGAAATCTTTGGCAACGGACTGCCATTTGCGCTTTTGCCCAACCGACATGACGTCCCAGTTGGCCGCTAGCGGCTTCAGTGCCGTCCGCTCGGGTGCACTGAGATCCTTCCAAAGGGGCTGCGTCGCGACGCTATGCTTGACATTTGGCGTTGCACCAATGCTGGGCGCTCCAGCTTCTTGTGCATGCAAGCCCCCCCCGAACGCGAAGCCAGCGACGGCGCAGAACAGGAGTAGGCTACGGCCGCTTGGCACGATCACTCCTTATTGACCACCAGCGGGAGGCAAGCCAAATTTTAGAAATTGGGCAAACCCAGGGTCAGTATGCGCTGCAGGCGGCAAATCGTCGGTCAGCAGCATGGTGTCGACTTCGGCCAACTCGTTGGCGCGGTCATCGTTGACGTCGATGTTAATGGCGATCAACCCAACAGCCAACGCCAGCAGCGGCACAGCGCCAGCAATTCGATTCCACCAGCTCAGGCCATCTCCACTCAAGACCGCCGCGCCGCCCGACATCGACACGGAAGTAGCCGGCTGGGCGTTCAGGGCGAGCTTTCGTTGGGCGACTGCTTGGTGGCGTGCAACCCGAAGGCGTTCGGAGATGTCGTGGGATAGAGGTTGATCATCAAGCTGAGCGGCCAGTTTCAAACCAAACCGATCCATGCGGGCTTCGAGCTTGAGGCGTGTAGCGTTGGTCATGTTCTTCACCTGAATCTGTCTATGGATCATCTAATGCTTTTACAGTCTGATACCTTGAGCTGTGAGCACTTTACTCAAAGCTTGAACTGCACGAGAACAGTGCGTTTTGACGCTACCCTCGGAACAACCCATGGCTGCAGCCGTCTCGGCAACGTCCATCTCCTCCCAGTAACGCATCAGGAAGGCTTCCCGTTGACGTGTTGGTAGGGTTTGGACAGCATCATCAATCTCTTGCAAGATTTGGGCCCGAGAAACGCTTTTTTCAGCACTTTCAGTGCGTTGAGAGTCATCTTGTAGCTCTAAAGTTTCAAGCAGATCGAAACTACCTTCATCTGAATCGATTTCGAAGTCGCTCATGTTCGAAAACAAGGCGCGGTGGGTTTTCTTGCGACGGATAAAATCCAGCGTCGTGTTTTGCAGAATGCGCTGAAAAAGCATCGGCAACTCAGCCGCAGGCTTATCAGCGTAATGGATTGACAGCTTCATCATGCTGTCTTGCACGATGTCCAATGCCGACTCCTCATTGCGCACGTGGTAAAGCGATCGCTTGTAGGCTCGCTTCTCCACGCTCTTGAGGAAATCAGAGAGTTCTTGCTCGGTGGCCAAAAGGGTGTCTCGTGCTTTGGTTTTTTTGCTGCGCGGCAACTGACTTGCCGCGCATGGCATAATCTTACTTGCAAAAAGGTTTTGTCCCGGCTGTCTTTAGGCAAGCTCATGTTCAAAGCCCGAAGCCCCGCAACGGCGTCGCAAGCGTGCGTGAGGGGTACCTGCAAAGTTATTTAACTCTTAAAGGTGGATCATCATGGAAATCTCCAAGGCGGAAATCGCCTCGGCTGCTGCTGCGTCCAGCGCTGCCACATCCCTCAATACCTCTCACTTGCCCGAACTGCGTGGTGCTGAAGTGCTCTGCGCTGCGCTTGCTGCTGAGGGCGTGAAATACGTCTGGGGTTATCCCGGTGGGGCGGTCTTGCACATTTACGATGCTTTGTATAAGCAACAAAGCATGCAGCATATCTTGGTGCGTCATGAGCAGGCGGCGGTGCATGCGGCCGATGGCTATGCCCGCGCCACAGGTGATGTCGGCGTAGCGCTTGTCACCAGTGGCCCCGGCGTGACCAATGCCGTCACTGGCATCGCCACCGCCTACATGGATAGCATTCCGATGGTGATCATCACGGGCCAAGTGCCTGTGCCTGCGATTGGCTTGGACGCTTTCCAAGAGTGTGACACTGTGGGCATCACGCGCCCGATCGTGAAGCACAACTTCTTGGTCAAAGATGTGCGTGACATGGCGGAGACCCTGAAAAAGGCCTTCCATATTGCGCGCACCGGCCGTCCGGGCCCGGTGGTGGTGGACATTCCAAAAGACGTTAGCTTCAATAAAGTCAAGTTTGATGCGGTAGCCTACAAGCAGCCGGTCGAACTGCGCAGCTACCAGCCCAAAGTCAAGGGCCACGGCGGCCAGATCCGCAAGGCGCTGCAACTGCTGCTCACTGCCAAGCGTCCTTATATTTATACTGGCGGCGGCGTTATTTTGGGCAATGCGAGTAACGAGTTGCGTGCCTTAGTAGATATGCTCGGGTATCCCGTGACGAATACGCTCATGGGCTTGGGCGCCTACCCAGCATCAGATAAAAAATTCCTTGGCATGCTTGGCATGCATGGCACCGTCGAAGCCAACAACGCGATGCAGAACTGTGATGTTTTGCTGGCTGTGGGCGCGCGCTTTGACGACCGCGTGATTGGTAATCCCAAACACTTCGCGCAGAACGAACGCAAGATTATTCATATTGATATTGATCCAAGCAGCATTTCCAAACGCGTGAAGGTGGACATTCCTATCGTGGGCGACGTGAAAGACGTGCTCACTGAAATGATCAATCAGATCAAGGAAATGCCGCAGCGTGTTGCGCCAAGCGATTTGGCCAGCTGGTGGAGCACGATCGACGCTTGGCGCAGCAAAGACTGCCTGAAGTACGACCGAGACGCTAAAGATGTGATCAAGCCGCAGTTGGTGGTCGAGACACTTTGGAACATGACCAAAGATGTAGAAACTTACATCACATCGGATGTCGGCCAGCACCAGATGTGGGCCGCACAGTTCTATCGCTTTGACAAGCCCAACCGCTGGATCAACTATGGCGGCCTGGGCACGATGGGCGTGGGCATTCCGTATGCGATGGGCATCAAAATGGCCAAACCAGAAGCTGAGGTGTTTTGCATCACGGGCGAGGGTTCGGTGCAGATGTGTATTCAAGAGCTGTCCACCTGCTTGCAATACAACACGCCGATCAAAATTGTGTCGCTCAACAAC
>JANPAK010000508.1:0-10313 GCA_031429925.1 Variovorax sp. | reverse complement strand
GGGCTTGCACCTTTTGCTGGAGCATGCCATGCACCAGCCATTCGCAGCGCTCTTCATTCACTTGATTGAGCGCAAACAGCGGCAGCTCAACTGTCAGGCCGTCTTTCGCGTCGCCGGGGTCATGCAGATAGCTGGCTTTGCAGTCCACACCGCCGAGGCGAATGAGCTTGGGGAAGGCTTGGCTTGTGATGCCCGAGGCTTCGTGGCGCATCAGCTCGTCTTTGCTGATGTAAAGCAGCTTGGGGTTGGCGCCGTGGTGGGCTTTATACCAAGCTTCTAGCTCTCTCGCGCTACACAAATCGGCGGGCAATTGCTGGTCGTAAAACGCGAAGATCAGCTCTTCATCTACCAGCACGTCTTGGCGGCGGCTTTTGTGCTCCAGCTCTTCGACCTGGCGCACCATGCGCTGGTTGTGGGCATAGAAAGGCAGCTTGCAATCCCAAGCGTCTTTGATCTCTCCTGTGCAGCCGGCCACGAGCGCTTCGCGAATGAAAATTTCTCGGGCGGCGTGGGGGTCAACCCGGCTGAAATTCACGCGGCGGCCAGAGTAGATCAGCAGGCCATAGAGCGAAGCGCGCTCATAGGCGAGCACATCGCCGCTGCGTTTGTCAAAGTGTGGCTCGAGCAGTTGCTTGTTTAAAAGATGGTCGGCAACTTGCTCCACCCACTTGGGCTCAATACCCGCCACGCCACGGCCATAGAGCCGCGCGGTTTCCACCAGCTCCGCGCAAACGATCCACTTGCCCGGCTTCTTAGACAGGTTCGCACCCGGATGCGGCAGCCATTTGATGCCGCGCGCGCCCAGCCATTGGTCTTCCTCATCTTGCTTGTAGCCGATGTTGCCGAGCAAGCCCGAGAGCAAGCTCATATGCAGTTGCTCAAAGCTGGCGGGCTGCGCATTGGGCTTGAAGCCGAGCTCTTGCACCGTGGAGGCGAGCTGGGAATAAATGTCGCGCCATTCGCGCACGCGGCGAATGTTCACAAAACTGCCGCGAAGCTGCTGCTCCCATTGGCGGTTGCTGCTCTTGTTCTCTCCAGCGCCTCTTACATCATCAAGCCATTTCCACAGCTTGAGGTAGCCCACGAATTCGCTGCGCTCATCGTCAAACTTTTTATGCGCTTCATCGGCCTTTTGCTGCATGTCCATCGGGCGGTCGCGCACGTCTTGCAGACTGAGCGCGCTGGCGATGATGAGCACTTCGCTCAAGGCGCCGCGCGATTTCGCTTCCAAGATCATGCGGCCGACGCGTGGATCGAGCGGCAGCTTGGCCAGCTCTGCGCCTAATCTTGTTAGCTCGTTAAGCTCATCGACTGCGCCCAGCTCTTGAAGGAGCTGGTAGCCATCGGCAATCGCTCTTTTCGAAGGCGCATCGATGAAGGGGAAATCTTCCACTGCGCCGAGGTGCAGCGATTTCATGCGCAAGATGACGGCGGCAAGCGATGACCGGAGGATTTCAGGGTCCGTAAACCGCGGGCGGCCTAAGTAATCTTTTTCGTCATACAGGCGAATGCAAATGCCTTCAGCCACGCGGCCGCAGCGGCCTGCGCGTTGGTTGGCGGCGGCTTGGCTCACGGGCTCGATCAGCAGTTGCTCGACCTTATTGCGGAAGCTGTAGCGCTTGACGCGCGCCGTGCCAGCGTCAATCACATAGCGAATGCCGGGCACGGTGAGCGAGGTTTCGGCCACATTGGTGGCGAGCACGATGCGTGGCCTGCCGTCTGGCTCAAAGATTTTTTCTTGCTCGGCTTGGGAGAGGCGGGCAAAAAGCGGGAGCACATCGACGTTTTGACGGCCGGGCTTTTTGGCGCAGTGTTTGCGCAGATGGTCTGCCGCCTCGCGGATCTCGCGCTCACCGGGCAGGAAGATGAGGATGTCGCCACGCGGCGAACCGGGCCAGAGTTCGTCGACTGCGTCGGCCATGGCGTCGTTGGCATCGAAATCACGGCTTTCCTCGTACGGGCGATAGCGCTGCTCTACAGCATACGTGCGGCCGCTGACCATGATCACCGGCGCGGGCCCGTTGCGGCTCGCAAAGTGCTGCGCAAACCGATCCGCGTCAATCGTGGCCGAGGTGATGATGATTTTGAGATCGGGTCGGCGCGGCAGGAGTTGGCGCAGGTAGCCGAGCAGAAAGTCGATGTTCAGGCTGCGCTCGTGCGCTTCGTCGATGATAAGCGTGTCGTAGGCTTTGAGCAGCGGGTCGGTCTGCGTTTCGGCGAGCAAGATGCCGTCCGTCATGAGCTTGACGCTCGCGCCTTTGGAAAGCTTGTCCGCAAAGCGCACCTTGTAGCCCACCACCTCGCCCAGCGGCGAATTTAATTCCTGCGCAATGCGCTTGGCCACCGTGCTGGCGGCAATGCGGCGCGGCTGGGTGTGGCCAATCAGTTTGGGCTTTTGGCCAGGCTTGGTATGCATCGCACCTCGCCCCAGCTCTAAGCAGATTTTGGGCAACTGCGTGGTTTTTCCGGAGCCGGTTTCACCGCAGACGATGACGACTTGATTCTGGGAGATAGCCCGCGCAATCTCCTCGCGGCGCGCTGAGACGGGTAGTTCTTCGGGGAAATGTATTTTGAGAGCGGGCGAAATCGACACCGATGGATTATCGCTGCCTTACTAAGCGCTTTAGCAACGCCGACGCAGGCATCACGCGGCTCGCGTCCTCATCTGGCATCGAAACCAATGCCCCATGCAGCCAGCAAGAGCGCTGAGCCGCCATAACGGCGTCCGCTTCATCATGCTGGGCCAGCATCGCACCGCAAACCCCAGCCAGCACGTCCCCGGTTCCAGCGGTGGCCAAACGCGCATCGCCGGTGGGATTGATGCGAGGCACAACGCCAGGGCTAGCGATGATGCTGCCGCTGCCCTTGAGGATGACGGTGCAGGCCAATTGCTCAGCCAGCGCTTGCGCGGCTTGCAAGCGGCCAGCCTGAACCTGCGCCGTCGTGCAGCCCAGCAGCCGCGCAGCTTCGAGCGGATGGGGCGTGAGCACGGTCGGCTGTGCTTTGGCAGCTCGCGCTTTGAGCAGACTTAGCAGCGATGCGTCTTTGGCGATTGCGTTGAGCGCGTCGGCATCGAGCACGAGGCGTGCGCTGCTGGACAATGCTCGGGGCAGGATCTGCCGCACGGCATCGCCTCCGCCACAGCCGCAGACCACCGTTTGCGTGCTGAAATCCAGTGCCGAGATTTCACGAAACATCAGCTCCGGCTGGATCGGATCAACCACCATGCCGCCGCCGAGCAGACCCACAAACACGCGCCCTGCTCCGGTATGCAGCGCCGCTCGGGCTGCAAGCAAAGCCGCGCCTTGCATGCCAGATGCGCCGCCGATCACGGCGACATCGCCGTAGCTGCCTTTGTGGCTCGCGTGCAGGCGCGTTGGCATCTGCATCTCCTGTGCACCCAACAGCCAAGCGCTCGGCTCTTGCGCGGCCTGCTCAATGCCCAAATCATCAAACCACACTTGGCCGCAGGCATCTCTGCCGTGCGCGGTGAACAAACCAGGCTTCAGCGTGAGCAGGCTCAGCGTATGCTTCTGAGAAAGAAAATGGCCCTGACCCCAATCAAAACCTGCGCGAGACGCTATCGAATGAGGAGCATATGCAAGCCACTGACCCGTGTCCACGAGCAAGCCACTGGGCCCATCCACTTGCAGCACCGGCTTGCCGCTCTGCGCCATCAGTGCCAGCCAATCCGCCATGGCCCCGTCAGGCGCACGGCTTGCGCCAATGCCCAGCAGCGCATCTACAGCCGCATCCCAATGCGCAGGCGGCGCGTTGGCAAACTGCACCCCTGCATCCCGAGCCCTTTGATACGAAGCCCGGCTGTCCGCTGGGCAACTGGCTTCATCGCCCAGCCAAGTCACCACCGCCTCGCGCCCCCAAAGCTGCAAATGCATCGCCGCCTCTAACCCATCGCCACCGTTGTTGCCCGGCCCGCAAGCCAGCCAGATCACCCGCGCATGTGGCGCGATGGCGCACACGAGCCGCGCCACCGACAGCCCCGCGCGCTGCATGAGTGTGTGGGGTGGTAAAGCTTGGGCGGCCGTCTGCTCGATCTGCCGCGTTGCCCCTACGCTATGCAGAGGCAAGGTCTGGCCAAAGGTGATCTGCTCAAGGCTCATACGCGCATGCTACAGCGTTTAAGCCAAGAGTTGAACGGTTTGCGCCTTAGGCCCGCTCGGCCGCTTCTAGCGTATTGACCAGCAGCATCGTGATCGTCATCGGCCCAACGCCGCCTGGCACGGGGGTGATGTAGCCGGCAACCTGGCGCACGCCTTCAAAATCCACATCGCCGCAAAGTTTGCCTTCATCGTTGCGGTTCATGCCGACATCGATGACCACTGCGCCGGGTTTGACCATATCAGCCGTGAGCACATTGCGTTTTCCCACTGCTGCCACGATCACATCGGCTTGCAGGGTCATGGCCTTTAAATCGGGCGTGGCGCTATGGCAGATCGTCACGGTGGCGTTTTGCTGCAAGAGCATGAGGGCCATCGGTTTGCCGACGATATTGCTGCGGCCAATCACCACGGCATGCTTGCCTTTGAGCGAGTAGCCAATCGACTCGAGCATCTTCATGCAGCCATAGGGCGTACAGGGCCAAAAGCCGGGTCGACCGACCATGAGCGCACCAGCGCTGGCGATATGAAAACCATCGACATCCTTTTCCGGCGAAATTGCCTCGATCACTTTCTGCGCATCCATATGCGGTGGCAGCGGCAACTGCACCAAGATGCCGTGAATGGATGGATCATGATTGAGCCGGTCGACCAGCGCTAACAGCGCCGCTTCGCTCATGTCGGCGGGATGTTTCTCCATGATCGAATGCAGGCCGTTGTCTGCACACGCCTTGACTTTGTTGCGCACATACACCTGCGAGGCCGGGTTTTCGCCCACCAGCACCACGGCCAAGCCAGGCGTGACGCCCTTTGCTTTGAGTAAGGCTGCGCGCCTAGCGACATCGCCACGCAATTGCGCTGAGAGATCGTTACCGTTGATAAGCTGTGCAGCCATGTGCTTTTCCAAAAAATTCATAAAAAAAGCCCGCGAGCCCAGATGGAATCTGCGCGGGCTGCTACGAAAAATGTAGCGACTGTCGATCAGGCCTTAGGGGTGCTCGATCCCAAAGCAATTTTGAGCAAATCTGCAACCGTGTTGGCGTTGAGCTTTTCCATGATGTTCGCGCGATGCGCTTCGACGGTCTTGATGCTGATGCCCAGATCATCAGCAATCTGCTTGTTCAGCCGACCAGCAACAATTCGTTCAAGCACCTGCGCTTCCCGCCCCGTGAGCTTGGCGAGCAAGGCGTCACGGCTGGCAGATTGCTGGTGATCCGAAAAACTGCCCTTGGCCTGCTCGAGCATGCGCTCAACCAAGCTCACCAACTCAGTCTCTTTGAATGGCTTCTGAATAAAATCCATGGCGCCTTTTTTCATCGTGTTGACGGCCATGGGCACGTCTCCATGACCGGTGATAAAGACCACTGGCAGAGGGCTTTTTCTCTCAAGCAGCTTGTCTTGCAGCTCGATGCCGCTCATGCCGCCCATGCGCACGTCGACCAGCAGGCAGGCAACTTCACGAGGGTCGTAGCGAGCGAGGAAGGTTTCAGCTGAGTCAAAGCAGCGAACCCGGTAGTCTTTTCCTTCTAGCAACCACTGCAGCGAGTCACGCACGGCCTCGTCGTCATCGACCACGTATACCGTGCCTTTTTTCGGAATCAAGCTCATGAGAAACCTTCAAAACAAAAAATATCAGGTCGGCAGGGCGGCGAAACTTCCTGTGCGACCCCCATCAAAAGCGACCGGGTTGCAAGGAAGCCAGAAGCTAAAGCGGCAGCCAACCACCACTTCGCCATTGTAGAGGTTCTCCGCCAGCATCCTGCCTTGGTGGCTCTCCACAATAGAGCGACAAAGATTGAGGCCGATGCCCATGCCTTCCGCCTTGGTTGAGAAGAATGCTTCAAAAAGCCTTTGCATCACTTCGGGTGCCAAGCCCTTGCCGCTGTCGGTCACCGTGAACTCAACGGCCTCACCCACGCCCTCCACATGCTTGGGTAGCACGCGCAACTCGACGCTGCGCCGATTGCTAGGTCGGTTGGCATCGTCAATCGACTCTGCGGCATTCTTGAGCAAATTGACCAAAACCTGCTCGATCAAAATCGGATCGACCATCAATTGCGGCAAGCGGGCCGCTACAACGTGAGATAGGCGCACATGCCTGCGGCGCAGCTCAATTTCTGCCAGCTCAAGCGCTTCGGCCACGATTTGGTAGACGTCACTTTTTGTGCGATTCGGCGCTGAGCGTTTCACAAAGCTACGAATGCGTTGAATGATCTGCCCTGCCCGCTGCGCTTGCCGCGCAGTTTTCTCCAGCGCCGAGAGCATCTCTTCTTCAGTGATCTGCTTGGCTTGAATGCGGCTGACCATGCCGTTGCAATAGTTGGTGATGGCTGTGAGTGGCTGATTGAGTTCGTGCGCAACACTGGAGGCCATTTCGCCCATGGTGATCAATCGGCTCGCTGACTGGGCTTTTTCTGCTTGCTGGGCCGCTAAGTCTTCGGCCATGCGGCGCGGCGTGATGTCGGTGGCAATGACCATTTGTGCCAAGCGCCCATCAGTCCAATTCAGATAGCGCGATCGCACCTCTAACCATTTGCCTAAGCTCGCAACAAAAATTTCGGCATTTTCACTTTTAGCTGCGGCGATCTCCTCGGCAGGCAAACCAGCCAAGTTGTCAACGCTGTCACCCACGCCAGAGTCCCGAAAGTCCGCCAGTGGCGACTCTGTGATTTCAGGTCGCCCCGCCTGCTCCACGAGCGACAGGTGCTCCTTCGCTTGGGTGCCAAACCACAAGCGATACATCTTATTGGTGAACAACAGTTCCTCGCCACCCAAGGGCGCCACCGACACGCTTGCATCGAGGCCTTCGAGCACGGTCGTGAATCGCTCGTAAGACTCTGACAACTGCTTTCTCACCCGATTGGGCTCGGTGATGTCCGTCATCGACGTCATCCATCCCGATTGCACCCCTTTGCCATCCACCAAGGGCGACACGTACATGCGCGCGTCGAATATTCCACCATCTTTTCTTTTGACGCGCACTTGAAAGCCGCCTTGCGTCGTTCGCCCGCTGATCTCTTCATCTAAGCGAGAGGTGAGCATCTCGCGATCTTCATCAGGCCAATAAGGAAAAGGAGCCATCAGCCCCACCAGCTCAGCCTCGCTCCAGCCAGTCATTTGGCAAAACGCGGGGTTCACGTAAGTGATACGGCCTTGCATGTCCAGCGCTCGCATGCCGGTCAGCATCGAGTTCTCCATGGCGCGCCGGAAGTTTGTCTCTTGAACCAGCGCCGCCTGGGTTTGAATTCGCCTTCGTGTGTGTCGCCAAGCGCTCACCAAAAGCCAAGCCGTCATTGCTGACAAAACCAGCACCATCCAAAACAGGCCGCTACCGATCACCCCTAGGGATGTTCGATACACCTGCGCTCGAAGGACCAGCGAATTGCCCACCGGCGATACCGGCATTGCATACTCACTGTCGTGCTCGATCCAAGGAAAGTATTTGGCGGCGACACTGCGCTTGGGTGACGCGTTGCCCGACAATGCCCGACCTCTTTGGTCGAGCAGCGCGATCGCATACTTAGCGGCAATTTCGGCAGGCACGCCGTAGCGAATCAAAGCCTCCACCTGGTACTCGCCCATCACCACACCGGCGAAGCGGCTGCCGTCGGCTAACGGCACCTGAATCTGAATCACAGGAATGGTTTCGGTACCCATACCCGAGGGCACACTGAATGGTTGGGAATACACCGGTTGCCGCACATTCTGCACGAGGCTAAACACGGATTCGGTCTCCGCATAGCGCAAAGCGTCGCCGCCTGCCCTCACATAAGCACCGGGCATGGTGGGTGAGGTGTAGCTCACACGGATGCGCTTCTTGGCGTCAATCCAAACCACCGAATGCAGCTCAGGATGCTGCTGCACCAAAATCTCCGCTTGACCGATGAAGTCCTCCGCATCGATCTGACGGTTACTGACATCGGACGCCAAACGTTGAAGTTGTTCTTGGCGCTCAAGCAAGCGCAGGCGCAGCCTCTGCTGGGCATACTCCACATCGCGCTGTACCGCCTCCTGCTCGCGCGACATTTCCTCCAGTCGCAAATAGCCAAAACTGGCCACGATCGCCAACAGAAACACTGCCACCGCGGCCAAAGGCGCGATCAAAGCAAAGCGGTCTTGGCTCGTGGGCGTTAGCGAACGCCACCAGCGCGCCAGCCATGAATGCTTTTTTCCAGTCATACAAGCATTGTCGTGCAGGGCTTGATGTTTCTAGTTGATCTTCAGTTATTTCATAATATGAAAATGATGTGCGTTATTTGAAAAATCAACGAATTTTATGGAACAATAGAGTCACTGCACTAAATTCAAGGCAAGCTATATGCTGCCACCTCTATGGAGACAAACCATGTCCGCATTGCCTAAAAATACCCCGGATCTCGATTCCCAAGAAACGCGCGAATGGATGGATGCACTATCCGCGGTGATTGCCTCCGAGGGCAAGGAACGCGCGCACTTTTTGCTCGAGCAGCTCCTCGAGCATGCTCGACAGAGCAGCATCGACATGCCATTCTCTGCGACGACAGGTTACGTGAACACCATTGAGTCCGACCAAGAAGCGCGCAACCCCGGCAACGTCGACATCGAAGAGCGCCTGCGCGCATACATGCGCTGGAACGCCATGGCCATGGTGGTGAAAGCGAATCGACACAACCCAGCAGATGGCGGCGATCTGGGTGGCCACATTGGCTCATTTGCGTCGTTGGCCAATTTGTTTGGCGCAGGTTTCAATCATTTCTGGCATGCAGAAAGCGAAAACCACGGCGGCGATTGCATCTACATTCAAGGCCACGTGTCGCCTGGCGTTTATGCCCGCGCCTACCTTGAAGGCCGCTTGACAGAAGAGCAACTCCTGAACTTCCGCCAGGAAGTTGACGGCAAGGGCCTCTCCAGCTACCCGCACCCCAAGCTCATGCCCGAGTTCTGGCAGTTCCCGACGGTCTCGATGGGCTTAGGCCCACTGATGGCGATTTACCAAGCGCGCTTTTTGAAGTATCTCCACGCACGCGGCATTGCCAACACTGAAAACCGCAAGGTTTGGGTGTTCTGTGGCGATGGCGAAATGGACGAGCCGGAAAGCTTGGGCGCGATCGGTTTGGCCGCACGCGAGAACCTCGACAACCTGATCTTCGTGATCAACTGCAACTTGCAGCGCTTGGATGGCCCCGTGCGCGGCAACGGCAAAATCGTGCAAGAGCTGGAAGGCGAATTCCGCGGCGCGGGATGGAATGTGATCAAGTGCTTGTGGGGCAGTTCTTGGGATCCGCTGCTGGCGCGCGACAAGAACGGCGCACTGCGAAAAATCATGATGGACACGCTTGACGGCGACTATCAATCCTTCAAGGCCAACGATGGCGCTTACGTGCGCAAGCATTTCTTTGGGCGCTCCCCTGAGACTCTAGAAATGGTCGCGCATATGAGCGACGACGAAATCTGGAATTTGAAGCGCGGCGGCCACGATCCACAGAAAGTGTTCGCGGCATTCGATGCTGCCGTCAAGCACAAGAGCCAGCCCACGGTATTGCTGATCAAAACCGTCAAGGGTTTTGGTATGGGCAAGATTGGTGAAGGCAAAAACACCGTTCACCAAACAAAAAAACTGGGCGATGAAGACATTAAAGCTTTCCGCGACCGCTTTAATATTCCCATCCCGGACAGCCAGATTGCAGACCTACCGTTTTATAAACCTGCAGACGACACACCAGAGATGAAGTACCTGCACGAGCGCCGCAAAGCGCTGGGCGGCTACCTGCCGCACCGCCGCGTGAAGGCCGACGAGAGCTTTACCGTGCCCGCACTGGACGTATTCAAGGCCGTAATGGAGCCTACGGCAGAGGGCCGCGAAATATCGACCACGCAAGCCTATGTGCGTTTTTTGACCCAGCTGCTGCGCGACCAAGCGCTGGGCCCGCGCATTGTGCCTATCCTGGTAGACGAGGCGCGCACTTTTGGCATGGAAGGTTTGTTCCGCCAAGTGGGCATCTACAACCCGGCTGGCCAGCAGTACACCCCGGTCGACAAAGAGCAGGTGATGTACTACAAAGAAGATGTCAAAGGGCAGATTCTGCAAGAAGGCATTAACGAAGCGGGTGGCATGAGCAGCTGGATTGCAGCGGCTACGTCTTATTCCACGTCGAACCGCATCATGGTGCCGTTTTATGTGTACTACTCGATGTTTGGCTTCCAGCGCGTGGGCGA
>JANPAK010000507.1:0-3289 GCA_031429925.1 Variovorax sp. | reverse complement strand
TGGTGCCTTCAGCGGCTTCGCCCAGAGCGGCTTTGCCAGCAGTGAGGTTCAGCTCAACCAACTTTTCTACGCCGGCGAAGGCTTTGTTGGTCAAACCAAACATGGTTTCGAAATTGGCTTTTTGTGCGGCGAGAACTTGTTCAACGGTCAACATGGTAAATACTCCTAGAGGTTGGGGATAAAATTTTGCTGCAGTGCAACATAAAACGTAGTATAGGGTAATCCCCTGTTTTTGCAAGGCCTTTTTATTGCAGTGCAGCAAAATACGCATCATTAGAGCGCGTTTTCTAAAAACTGGGGCGTAGAGGCCCGTGTCATCAAGCCGTCAAATGACGAAAAACAGGTTAGTGATGCACCGGCCCCGTGGGCATCGCGCTCCCTAGGCGTGACCACTTGGCGAGCCTGGCTCAGGGCTGAGGCATCGCTCGCGCCGTTGCGATGAATGCGTGAAACTGGCAACGCTACTACCCACTCTGCTCGCCTATTGCGTCAGGTGCGCTCTCTATTTCATAGCATTCTGCGCAGGTTTTGTCAGGTCTAGAGGCTCAATTGATTTGAAATCACGTACCTTCTCCAATTCAAAAAATCAAAGAAACATGCAAAATCAGCATCTAGCCTGCATTAAACCTGCGCAGAACGCTACAGTATTGATAGCGATTCACAATCGCGACTATGCAAGCCTTCTACGCTGATCAGTTTGTCCTGCCGCTGCCTGAGGGACATCGTTTTCCGATGCCCAAATATCGGATGCTGCGCGATTGGCTTGCAAACCACTTGCCGCAAGTGAAGATGCAAATCGCGCCAGCGGCCACTGACGGCGAACTGGCCTTGGTGCATTCGCCGGCTTATATCCGCGGCATAACGCTTGGGCCAGAGCAGGGCGCTTTGGATCCGAAGATCATGCGCGAGATTGGCTTTCCGTGGAGCGAGGCCATGGCGGAACGGGCGCGGCGCTCGGTGGGCGCGAGCGTGGCGGCGGCGCGGGTGAGTTTGGGGCTTGCGGGTGACAAACCGCAAGGCGTTGCTGCCAATCTCGCTGGCGGCACGCATCACAGCTATGCCGAAAAAGGCGGCGGCTTTTGTGTGTTCAATGATTTTGCGGTCACCGCGCGGCTCATGCAAAGCGAATGGGCGCGCGCGCACGGCCATGCGCGGCCGCTGCAGGTGGCTATCATTGATTTGGATGTGCATCAAGGCAATGGCACGGCACAGATCTTTCAGAACGACGCGAGCGTGTTCACGCTCTCAATCCATGGCGCCAAGAATTTTCCGTTTCGCAAGGAAGCGAGTGATTTGGATGTAGATTTGCCCGATGGCTGTGGCGATGATGAGTATTTGCAGGCGCTCGATCAGGCCTTGGATGAGTTGGAGCGGCGCTTTTTCGCTCCCCATCTTTTGTCGGATACGCCCGGCCTGATTCTGTATTTGGCAGGTGCTGACCCACATGAGGGGGACCGCCTGGGGCGTCTGAAGCTCAGCTATGACGGCCTCGAAGCCCGCGATCGGCGCGTGATGCATTGGGCGCAGCAAAGGCGAATTCCCATGGCCTTTGCCATGGGCGGCGGCTACGGCACGGATTTGCAAACCACGCTGCGCGTGCAGCAAGCGACCTACTCTGTGGGGGTGGAGTATTTCACGCGATGGCAGAAAGCTTCTGCATCAAACTGGTCGTAAATACAGTAAATTGCTGTTCTTCCCCCTACAATGCCTGCCATGGCAACTCAGTTACCCACCCAGTATTCCGAGGGTTCGATCCGTGTTTTGAAAGGGCTGGAGCCCGTCAAGCAGCGGCCGGGCATGTATACCCGCACCGACAACCCGCTTCACATCATTCAAGAAGTGCTGGACAACTCCGCCGATGAGGCCTTGGCCGGTCATGGCAAGCGCCTCAAGGTCGAGCTGCACACCGATGGCTCAGTGAGCGTGCATGACGATGGGCGGGGCATTCCGTTTGGCATCCATCCCGAGGAAAAGATCGCTGTGTTGGAGATTGTTTTTACCAAGCTGCATGCGGGCGGCAAGTTTGACAAAGGCAAGGGCGGCGCTTACAGCTTCTCCGGTGGCCTGCATGGCGTGGGCGTGAGCGTGACGAATGCACTGTCTAAGCGCTTGGAAGTGATCAGCCACCGCGAGGGCATGGTGGCTAAATTGGTTTTCAGCGGCGGCGATGTGATTGAAAAGCTGCATTTGCGCAAGCAGATCGAAGGTGATCGCCGAAACGGCACCAGTCTGCGGGTCTGGCCGGATGCGAAGTATTTTGAGAGCGCCGCGCTGCCAATGAATGAGCTGGTGCATCTGCTGCGCAGCAAGGCGGTGCTGATGCCAGGCGTGACGGTCTCGCTGGTGGACGAAAAGAAGAAAGACACACAAAGCTGGCAATACAAAGGCGGCCTGCGTGATTACTTGGAGCAATCCCTGCCTGCTGACGCCGTGATTCCGATTTGGGAAGGCGAGGGCTTTGCCGAAAACAACGATACCTTTGCCGAAGGCGAGGGCGCGGCTTGGTGCGTCGCGTTCACGGAGGAGGGCAATCCCGTTCGCGAGAGCTATGTGAACTTGATCCCCACCAGCGCGGGCGGCACGCATGACAGCGGTCTACGCGATGGATTGTTTACCGCCGTGAAGAGCTTTGTGGATTTGCATTCGCTGCTACCCAAAGGCGTGAAGCTCATGCCGGAAGACGTGTTTGCGCGGGCTTCGTATGTGTTGAGTGCGAAGGTGCTCGATCCGCAGTTTCAGGGGCAGATCAAGGAGCGGCTCAATTCGCGTGATGCGGTGCGGCTTGTTTCTAGCTACGTGCGCCCGGCCATGGAGCTGTGGCTGAACCAGCATGTGGACTACGGCAAAAAGCTCGCTGAGTTGGCCATCAAGGCGGCGCAAACCCGCCAGCGTGCCGGTCAAAAGGTCGAAAAGCGCAAAGGTTCGGGCGTCGCCGTGCTCCCCGGCAAGCTCACCGATTGCGAAAGCTAGGATTTGGCGCACAACGAGGTGTTTTTGGTCGAAGGCGATTCCGCTGGCGGCAGCGCCAAGATGGGGCGCGACAAAGAAACGCAAGCCATTTTGCCGCTGCGCGGCAAAGTATTGAACACTTGGGAAGTCGAGCGTGATCGCCTGTTTGCCAACAACGAGATTCACGATATTTCGGTGGCCATTGGCGTCGATCCGCATGGTCCAGATGACTCACCCGATTTAACTGGTCTGCGTTACGGCAAGATCTGCATTCTTTCAGATGCGGATGTAGACGGCTCGCACATTCAGGTGCTGCTGCTCACGCTGTTTTTCAAGCATT
>JANPAK010000506.1:0-1552 GCA_031429925.1 Variovorax sp. | reverse complement strand
GCAAACACCTTTTTCCCCATGTTTTTGCTAGTCTTCCTGGTCCCAGTTGGAGCCTTGCAGGATACGTTGACGCTTCCGTTGCGGCTTTTCGTAACCAAGGCATCAGTAGGAGTGGGGAATCTTTTTTTGGGACTTGGATATGAGTCTCACGGCTCGAAAATATTCACCGACTTTGGGGTGCCCGTTTTTGACGTGGCCCCTGCTTGCAGCGGCATTCGCAGCCTGATCTCGCTTTTTGTGCTGTCCACCATCTATGCTTTCATGCGTTTTGACCGAAATTGGAAGCGTGCCGCCATTGTTGCGGCAGCCATACCCCTTGCCGTTCTAGGGAATTTTGCCCGCATTTTCGTTGTGCTGATAGTTGGCAGAGCGGTCAGTTTTGAGGCTGGTGCGTATATCGAACAGAATTTAGGCATTCTTACTTTTCTAGTCGCATTTGGTGGTTTGTTTTTCCTGGGAAAGTTGGTTAAGGAGAAGCCCGACGATGAACAGTCTAGTTCGGGCTTGTGCACGACGGCATGAATACCAAGACAATCCTGGGGCTCATTTGCGGTCTGACCCTAATCATGACCTCCGCGTTTGCGCTGCATACAATCGATAGAAGTCGCCGCCTTGGTGAACCGGGTTTGAAGATGACCATGGCGGACGTGTATTCCGAAGATGGAGCGGTGGTTTCGACAAACACGATCGCATTGCCTTCCGGAGTACTGGATTTCGACTCCGTATCGTTGCCGATAACCAAACAAGAACTCGGTACGCTGCCCGCCGACACCACCTACGCGCGACGCCTCTATACTGGTGCTGACGGTTTGCAGCTTCAGTTGAATGTGGTGATGATGGGAACTGACCGGACAAGCATTCACAGACCACAGTTGTGCCTCACCGGACAGGGCTGGCGAATACTTTCGGAACAGGCTGATCAAATTGTTTTGCCGGGTTCAGCGCTTTCGTCGTTGCCAGTTCTCAAGATCGTAGCTGAGCAACAGCAGTTATTGCGGGATGGAACGCAGCGCACCGTGAGAGCGCTTTATGTATACTGGTTCGTTGCTGATGGGCATGTGACGGCGAGGCACGGGCAGCGCATGTGGTGGATGGCTGAGGGGCTGTTAACAACTGGCACATTGCAGAGATGGGCGTACGTGGCGGTTTTTGGTCAATGCCTGCCGGGCCAAGAAGAATTGACCTATGAGCGGATGAAGGAATTCATTGCCGCGTCGGTGCCGACCTACCACAAGTTTGATGAACAAACTCAATTCGCCGATAGGGAGCTGCGGAAGTGAGTTGCCACCCCGCAAAATCAGTTCTTGCCACGAGCGGGGAGCAGCCGCCATACGTGACCGCCGAAAGATGCCATGCTAAGCAGACAGCGACAGGTCCGCACGCAGATCCATAAATTGCTGGATGCCTTCCTTTTTGCGGCCAGCTTTTGGCTGGCGCATTGGTTGCGCTCGCATCCTTTGGCGGTCGACGTATTCATCTACCCGCTGCAACCATTTGCGGAGTACTCGTGGGTCGTCATCTTTATTTTTCCGATCGCACCGCTGTTTCTGGA
>JANPAK010000505.1:0-6705 GCA_031429925.1 Variovorax sp. | reverse complement strand
CCCGAGTCCAAGCTCAGCGTAGGCACTGCGCGGTTGGCTGATCGAGCACCCAACTGAGGACCAGATGTTAAAGGTGCATCAAACTGATAGGCCGTGCTGTGCAACTGCACTTTTGGGATGAAGTAAGCCCCGGGGCTCAGGAAGGGGCGACTGATTTGCGCAAGCCCGTAGCTTCGCTGTGCATTTGGTTGTGCATTGAGCACCCGATCCGACTGAAATCGCGTTGTGTCCAGCTCAACGCTGTAGTCAAAACCACTCACGTTGCGCCGATCGTAACGTGCGTTGAGTTGCGGTAGCCGATCATAAGGAGGCGTGATGACCGCGCTTGCAAGCTGCAGAGTCTGCCATTTCAAAGCGCGACTGTAAAAATTCCAACCGCCACCGCTCCAACTCGCCGAGCCATCATTGGGCAAAAGCCGCTGCGTCAGCGAACCAGAAGACCGAGGAAAATCCCGCCAGTAATCATTGTCGCTGACCCGATTCAGGTTGAGGTTGAAATTTACGGCACCGGCTGACGCCAAACTCGTTTCAAGCGATCCACTATGCGCTGCCGTTAACCCCCACCGGTTGGCGCTGCGAAGCCGATCCGAGGGCATCCAATCCAAACGCGCTGTTCCGCGATAGTGCTGTTCAAGGTAGCGAAACTCTGCCCCCAAGTTGGCGCCTCGCCGGGACATGATGCCGGGATACAGCGTGGCATCACGATTGGGTGCGAGATTGATGTAGTAGGGCACCACCACCTCCAACCCGCTGACGTTGTCCAAGTTGATGCCAGCGGGGAGCCAACCGCTCTTGCGCGTATCTGACAAAGGGAAGCTGAGCACGGGAGCACCCATGATTGGTACGCCCATAAACTCCAGCCGTCCATTTGTGGCCTGACCCACATCGCTGTCGTTGTCAAATCGAACTTGTGATGCCCGCAATATCCAATCTGGCCGCTGTTTGCCCTCAAGATCTCGAGGGTGCGTCGTATAAGTGGCATCACGCGCAACGGATCGCTTCTCATCCAAAAAATCGATCCGTGACGCACTTCCATTGCCCCCGTTCTTAAGCAATTGGTAACGTGGCTCAAGAAAAAATCCCTGTTGAGCATCAACTTTGATTTCTGCTTGAATGCCTTCATAGACATTCCCCTCGCGATTGATGTACACCCTTCCACGGGCTTTGACTACATCACTCGGCTGATAGTATTCGATCCGATCCGCTCGGATGACTATGCCGTTTCGCCTGATCTCGGCATCGCCTTCCACGATGGTCTCAATCTCCGCCCGCCCCGTTATGCGATTGCCAAACACAAATGTGGGTTGATTTTTTTGTTGCTCAGGTGTGATTTTTTCTTGGAGTAACTCAGATCGTTTGAGTGGCATTGTGTACTCGTCGATCATCGCGGCTGGCGTGCCTTGCGCCCAAGCGCTAACACCAGACGCACAAACCCATGCAGCAGCCCAGGCAACAGGATGAGCAGTTCGGTCAAAGCCGCGAGCAAAAGAGCGAAGGCGCATTCGAGAAGGAGGCCAAGTGACGGAGATCGTAGAAATGTCGATATAGACGAGTGGCTGACAAGGCAACTAGGTTGACGAGTTTATACAATGGGATTATCCATGAGCCTCAACACCCTTTCTTCTCAACCTTTTGATCCCGTAGCTTGGGCTGATCCTCAGCGCCAAAAAGCCTTCAATGATTGGCTCGCAAGAACCTTACCAAACGACGGCCTTCAACCGCTGACGCTGCGCGTTGCCAGCGCAGACGCCAGCTTTCGACGCTACCTGCGCCTCGACGCGGCAGATGGCTCACCGCGCATCATCATGGATGCGCCGCCCGACAAGGAGGATTGCAGGCCTTTCGTGAAAGTCGCAGAGCTTTTGCACCGCGCAGGTCTGCTCGCACCCGAGGTGCTGGCTTGGGACGAGCCGCAAGGCTTCATGCTGCTCACGGATATGGGATCGCAAACCATGATGCAGGGCATCGATTTGGCAGAGCCACACGCCAATTTTGACCGCTACATGCAAGCGACCGATGCACTTATTCAATGGCAGTTGGCCTCTAAGCCCGGCGTGCTCCCGCCATACGACGAAACCCTGCTGCGCCGCGAGCTCGCGCTATTCCCAGATTGGTACTTAGCGCAGCATCGCAAAGTCACCTTGACCGCCAAGCAGCAGCAGACGATGCAAAGCGCGTTTGATTTGATCGTGCGCCGCAACTTGGCCGCGCCCAGCGTGTATGTTCATCGCGACTTCATGCCGCGCAATCTGATGCTCACACAGGAGGATCAACTCGGCATTCTGGATTTTCAAGATGCCGTCTATGGGCCCATCAGCTACGACATTGCCTCTCTCATGCGCGACGCGTTTCTGACTTGGGACGAGGAGTTCGTGCTCGACGTGACCGTGCGCTACTGGGAAAAAGCGCGCAAAGCCGGTTTGATGGAGTTTGCAGACTGGTCATCTGATTTCGGCGCGTTTTACCGTGCAGTGGAATGGATGGGCTTGCAACGACATTTGAAGGTGGCCGGCATCTTTGCCCGACTCACACTGCGCGACGGCAAAGAAAAGTACCTGGCCGATACGCCTCGCTTCATCCACTACATTCGCAGCACCTGCAACCGCTACCGAGAGCTCGGCCCTTTTCTCAAAGTGATTGACGAAGTCGAGGGCCTGCAAGCGGCCAGTGGCTGGGCATTTGGTCGTGTTTGATTTTGGCTTCGTTCAGCGATTCTTTCTGAGTTTTGTAAGAAAAGCATTTCTAGCCTTTGTAAAATCTGCGTAGAATGCTATTGAATTTATAGTGTTATGCCACGCATTTATACCCCGCAAGACTTGTCACCGGAGACCATGATCGAGCTCGATGCGCCGGCCGCACGCCATGTGCAAGTGCTGCGTATGCAGCCCGGTGACGCACTCACGCTGTTCAACGGTCAGGGCGGGGAATACGCGGCCAAAGTCCTGCTCATGGGCCGTTCGCAGGTGCAGGTGCAGCTTGCCGCTCATCAATCCTTTGAACGAGAAGCCTCCCGCCAAGTTCATCTGGCCATTGGGATGCCCGCGAACGAACGCATGGATTGGCTGATCGAGAAAGCTACCGAGCTTGGCGCAGCCAGCATCCAACCCCTCATGACCGAGCGCAGTGTTTTGCGCCTCACCGGCGAGCGCGCAGAGAAAAAAACCGCGCATTGGCAAGCTGCCGCGATCGCCGCCTGCGAGCAGTGTGGTCGCAATCGGATTCCCAAAGTTTTTCCTCCCATTTCATATCAAAAATGGCTTTTTACCCTTATAGAATCTGCGCAAAACGCTACTGAATTGATAGCGCATAACCAGTCAGCAAAAGCGATTCTCTCCTTGCACCCCGAAGCCACCCGCGCTGCCGATTGGGCAGAAAACCAAGCGGACATGCCCCTGCTGTGCCTCGCCGGACCTGAAGGTGGCTTGAGCCCCGCCGAGGAAAAGGCGGCATATGACGCAGGCTTCTCGCCGATCACTTTGGGCTCGCGAACGCTGCGCTCTGAAACTGCGCCGCTGGCAGCGCTTGCTTTGTGGACACTGCAATAGCCGATGAATCAACGCCAGCCGAACGGCGTGCCAGAACTGAAACGCGCACAATACCTCCATGAATAGAAATCTTTGGCTCCTTTCCCTGGCCCAAGGCCTGTTCCTCACCAACAACGTTGTTTTCATCGCTATCAACGGTTTGGTGGGCTTGGCTTTGGCGCCCTTTGGTTGGATGGCCACGCTGCCCGTGATGGGCTATGTGGTTGGTGGAGCCTTAGCGACGCCGATCGTCGCGCGCACGCAGCGCCTCTACGGTCGCAAGGGTTCGTTTTTGATCGGGCTGCTGGTGGCCATGCTTTCGGCGCTTCTGTGTTTTTATGCCGCATGGGCGAAGAATTTTTGGTTACTGGTAGGCGCTACGGTGGTGGGCGGCTATTACAACGCCAACGCTCAGCTTTACCGCTTTGCCGCAGCTGAACTGGCCGCCAGCAGCTTCAAAGAGAAGGCCGTGTCACTCGTGCTGGCCGGCGGCCTCATCGGTGCTGTGGCTGGGCCCAATCTCGCTTCTGCAACACGTTCTCTGATGGATACGCCGTTTGCTGGCGCTTACCTTGCGCTCGCATTCGTCGCCCTCCTGGGATTTGCCACAGTGGCGTTCATTGATTTTCCGCAGCACAAAGTCGCACCGAAATCGGCAGGCGGTCGCCCTCTGATGGAGATCATGAAGCAACCCGTTTTCGTCGTCGCAGCACTTGGCAGCGCTTTGGGCTACGGCGTGATGAATCTGCTCATGGCGGCTACCCCTCTAGCCATGCAGCAGTGTGGCCTTCCCTTTTCTGATGCGGCGCTGGTGCTCGAATGGCATGTGATTGGTATGTTCGCACCGGGGTTTTTTACAGGCCATTTGATTAAGCGCTTTGGCGCCTTGCGCATCATGGGCGTCGGCGTCTTGCTCAACGCGCTGTGCATCACGATTGCACTGTCCGGGGTGGAGCTGCATAAATTTTTGATCGCGCTATTCTTGCTTGGAGTCGGTTGGAATTTCCTCTTTACCGGCGCGACCACCTTGGCACTCGAAGCGTACCGGCCAGAAGAGAAAGACAAAGCACAAGGCGCACTGAATTTCTGCGTCTTTGCCACCCTGGCGCTTTCTTCCTTCGCCTCGGGCGTACTCGTCACCACACAAGGGTGGGCGTTGCTCAATTGGGGCTCGATCGGGCCAGTCGCTTTGACAGCTGCGGCTCTGATCTGGCTTTCCTTGGTTCGAAGACGCGCTCCCAGTGTTTGAACAGCATGAGAAAACACGGTTTGCTTGCAGAAACTTGCGCGTCTCCTGCCCTGTTTAAAATCAAATCATCATCAGCCTTCTGCCTAATTCACGCATTCTCAGGGTTTCTCAAAACAGCAGCATTCAGTTAGAAAGTCAGCATGACGACCTTTGCAAATCAACTCAAAGCGGAAATCGCGCGCGTCGCCAAAAAAGCCGGTCGTACTGAAGCGGCCGCACTGAAAAGATCCTCCGCACAACATCGATCCGATATCGCCGCACTCAAGCGCCGTGTCGCCGAGTTGGAATCATGTATCAATAAACTTGCCAAGCGTGCTGGCAAAACCATCAAAGCGACCCAGAATGAAGACAAAGAAAAACTACGCTTTCGTCAAGATGGCTTCATCACTCTGCGTAAAAAGCTCGACCTTTCAGCCAATGAAATGGGTCAGTTGCTTGGCGTAAGCGGCCAGTCAATCTACAAATGGGAGCAAGGTAAAGCTAAGCCACGCGCCAGCCAACTGCCTGCCATTGCAGCGGCACGCAAAATGGGCAAGAAGGAAGTCATCGCCAAGCTAGCTGGCGTTTCAGCAGCAAAGTGACCAGCAGCCTATCTGCAGGTCATGCAACGATGCCGGCAAAGACCTGCTGCACATCGTCATTGCTGTCAATCGCAGCCAAGAAAGCCTCCACCTCCTCACGCTGCTCTGCTGTGAGGCTGGACGCACTGATCGGGTTTTTTGGCAAATAGCCTAGTTTTGCGGACACCACCGTGAAGCCCTGCGCAGCCAAGGCGCGGCTGACCAGATCTAGATCCGTCGCATCCGTGATGAACAGCGGCAACGCGTCCGCATCTTCGGCGGTATTGGGTAGTTCCACGTCTTGTGCGCCGGCTTCAATGGCTGCCAATTCTGCGTCTGCACCCGGCGTCGTGGCTTGAGCTTCGATCAAACCCACATGCGAAAAATCCCAAGACACCGAGCCTGATGTGCCCAGTTGCCCCTTACGAAACAACACCCGCATCTCCGGTGCTGTTCGGTTGACGTTGTCAGTCAAGCATTCCACCATCACCGGTACGCGATGCGGCGCGTAGCCCTCATACATCACATTTTCAAAATGCACCGCCTCGCCAGTGAGCCCTGCGCCTTTTTTGATGGCACGCTCCAAAGTTTCTTTGGGCATCGAGACCTTGCGCGCCTGCTCTACCACCAGGCGCAGCTTTGAGTTAGAAGCTGGATCAGCGCCACCGCGCGCCGCCACCATGATGTCTTTGGCCAGCCGCCCAAACAACTTGCCTCTGGCATTCGCCGCTAATTCCTTGCCTTTTGCTTTCCATTGCGCGCCCATGGCGAATCTTCCTTGGTGTGAGAAGCGAAGGCCGAGCGCCTCGCAGGTTGGCTTTCATGCGAAAGCCGGCAATATGGTGGTGGACTGCGGACCACGGTTCAAATCCACCCTTCCAAGTGTTTCCGGTAGTTTACGGTGTTTGTCCATTGATTGCGGAAATCGTTTGATGAGAGTCCGACAGGTGTTGGTTCAAGCCTGGTCGGCCAAGCGCCGCCGCAGTGCCAGCCAAGGTAGTCAGAGACTGGCACCTTTCGGAATCCCGATCGTGCCCGGCCGATATACCAGTGGCGAACATGCGATCGGAAAATCGGGAATCCTTCTCTTCCAAAGGGCATCTGTGTCACGTCCCATTAGTCAATGGCGGCCTCCTCCACACCCGTCAAGCCAGCAATTTCTGACTGTAACTGCTCGGCTGTGGTCTTCAGAAGCGCAATCTCAGCTTCAATCACCTTGGATTGCGCCGCTGCAACATCATCCAGTAGAGTGGGATTTTTTCTGCTTAGTGTGTAGAGCTCGAATTCCGGGCTTTCATGCAGATCATTGAGCTTCTCCATGATGGCAACCACTTCGATTTGCAGCGTATCTAATAGATGGCGCAAATTTTTG
>JANPAK010000504.1:0-8247 GCA_031429925.1 Variovorax sp. | reverse complement strand
CCCGTTGCGCGATCGCCTGCAATAACAACCGTGCTGGATGATCCGCTGCCGAAAACAGGCTCGCATCACGTTCCGACAGTCGCTCCAGTGATGCATGCAGACCAGCCATGGCGTCTCGAACCGGCTGCGCTAGGCGCTGCAAAGCTGCATTGCTAGCGTTGCGGTATTCACTGAGGAGACGATCCACCTTGTCACGGCGCTTTTGCAGCGCGACCTCCGGCGACTCATCTTCCGGCATTTGCAGGCCACGTTCCTGCATCATGATCATCAGCCGCTCGGCCTCCTCGATATCTCGCATCATGCGAGCCATCTCGCCCAGCTGCTCGTCCGCCACCTCTTCTGCTGGCGTGTCGGGCAGCCCCAACACGACGCGAAGCTTTTGGACGGTGCGCTTGGCATCCTCGGCCAAAGCCCGCATCTCCGGGGAGATGAAAACCGGCTGCGGCACGACCGAGGCCTCAGGTTCGGGGGGTTTGGTTCCGCCAAGACCAAACACGTACGCCGCGTAATCTTCGAAATCTAATTCGCGTGCGAGGTTGCTGGTTTCGCGGCCTCCCGGTGTCCGCAAGCTGCTGTTGAGCTGCAAATAGACCCAGGCAAGCTGGGTCCCAAGCGCACCCAACAAGAAACTGCCCCAAATGTGCCGCTGCTGCGGGCTGCCTTCGCTTCTGGCAATCAGTTCACCCATCGCACGCACATAGGTTTGGGGGCTCATGGGGTTGCCGCGTAAGCTGCCGGCGGCATGCAACAAGCGCTCCAACTCAGCCAATTCGACCTCACAGATACGCACATCGGCGATAGGCAAATGGGCAGCTTGCTCAGCAGGGAGGGGGTAGGCAAACGCAACTCGCAAAAGCGCAGAAAACTGCCTCACCCATCTGCGCCGGTGACCGTCCATCGACATCGCCGATGAATCCAAGAGTTTGCGTTGCGCACCATCAGCCTGCGCTGTCGATTGGCGATCCATCCCTAGCAAGGCGCGGCCAATCAAGTTATCCATCATCTGCGGGGCCTGCTCCAACGCCAACGCCAGGGTGTCTCTCAAGATCTGCGCCGGCGTCAACGAGACTGCCTCTCCTGCGGTCGGGTCTCCTGCAGGTTCTGCGACCGAATTTTCCCCGGGCGTGACCGTGCCAGCAGCGGCTGGCTGATCCAATCCTTCGAGCGATAAAGTTGGAAACGGTGTATCCATGAGGACTTGATTATTGCTGCAATAGCGGTCGTATGCCATCGAACAACCCGATTTTGAGGCATCCGATCCAGCCCTGATTCGCTGTGTCAAGGGTGAGCCGATGCCAGCCGGTTGGTAACGGATTGTTTGAAGGCGTGCTCGAGAATGCATTTACACTGTGCAAATGCGCAGCTTCTTGCAACTCACCCTTGACCTGTTCGCCGAGGTGTTGGTTCCCAACAAACAAGAAATCACCCGCGCGGCTTCGCCAGTTCAAGAATCCGCACCATTGCCGCCAAAGGTTCAAGCCAGCAAGTCGTCAGACCAGCCTCTGGACGCCGTGCTGCGGCCAACACAATTCACTCACCCGCGCGCAAGTCGCTCGGTCCGCTTGGCCAGCAACGCGGGTAAACGGGCCGATGAGAGCGGCGGAGAATGTGTCGTGGCTTACGAGTTTCGACGCGCCAAGCGCAAAACAATCGGTTTTGTTGTGGGCGCGGATGGCCTGGTGGTGAGCGCGCCCCGCTGGGTGGCCCAGCATGAAGTTGACAAGGCTTTGCAAGAGAAAGCCCCTTGGATTGTGCGCAAACTGGCCGAGGCTCAAGAGCGTCAGCAGCGCCAAGCGCAGGCTCAAGTTGAATGGCAAGAAGGGGCCGCGATTCCATTTTTGGGCGAGAGCGTCATCATCGTGATTGACCCGCGCCAAGCCAACGGCGGTGGTACGGCGGCACAGGCGATGGCTCAACTGCATAGCGATGCGAGTACCCTGCCCGGTGTGCCGCGTCTGACCTTGCACATCGGCCTGCCGCACGACGCGTCACCCGATCGAATTCGCGACTGCGTTCAAGCGTGGCTGATGCGCCAAGCCAAGCGGGTTTTCGAAGAGCGTCTGAATCACTTTGCGTCGCAGCTCGGTGTGCAGTGGACGAAACTTGCTTTGTCTAGCGCCGAGAGCCGCTGGGGCAGCGCCGGCAGCAACGGGGCCATTCGCCTCAATTGGCGATTGATCCATTTTCGCCAAAGTGTGATTGACTATGTGGTTGTCCACGAACTGTCCCACCTGCGCGTGATGGATCACAGCCCGCGCTTTTGGAGCACTGTCGAATCGGTTATGCCTGATTACGCCGAGCGCAAAGGCCTGCTCAAGGATGAGACCATCCCCCGTTGGTAGTGATCAGTCAAAGTTGCTATTATTTTGATAGCATTTTGCTCAATTCTGACGTAGCATCTTTGCTCATTTAGCTCATAAAATACACCCTGAAATCACACTTCAACTGCCCAGGAATTTGCCATGCTCCCGTTCGCCTCCCGCCTTAACAACGTCGAAACCTCTGCCATCCGCGAAATTTTTAAGCTGTTGGGGCGTCCCGGCATCATCAGCTTTGCTGGTGGCTTCCCAGATGCGGCCTTGTTCGATGTGGAAGGCATTCGCGAGGCCAGTGTCAAAGCCCTCGCCGATAACCCCGGCTCAGTTTTGCAGTATGGCGCCACCGAAGGCTATGAACCACTGCGCGAGCAACTCGCACTCTACATGGCTGGCAAGGGGGCGAAAGTCGCGCCGACCGGACTCATCACCACCACGGGCAGCCAGCAAGCGCTAGATCTCATTGGCAAAACGATGATTTCTCCAGGCGACAAAGTGATCGTCGAGGCGCCGACCTTTCTTGCCACGATTCAATGCTTCCGGCTGTATGGCGCCGACCTGATTGGCGCGCCAATAGATGCCCAAGGCGTCAAGGTCGACGAGTTGGAAAAACTCATCATTGAACACAAACCCAAGCTGATTTATTTGATCCCCACCTTTGGAAACCCCAGTGGTGCCATGCTCAGCTTAGAGCGACGAAAGCGTGTGTTGGAGCTTGCAGCGCAGCATAAAGTGCTCGTGATCGAAGACGATCCTTATGGCGAGTTGTATTTCAACGAACCGCCCCCGCCGTCGATGTTGGCGCTCTCCGAAAGCATTCCAGGCAGCCGCGATTGGCTCGCCCACTGCGGCAGCTTGAGTAAAGTCATGTCGCCCGGTCTGCGTGTGGGCTGGCTCATTGCACACCCTGATTTGCTGGCGAAGGCCACCATGTGCAAACAATTCAGTGATGCCCATACGAGCAACCTCGCGCAAGCCACCGCAGCCGAGTACCTCAAAATGAACCGCATGCCTCAGACGCTCGCCAAAGTGCGCCCCGCCTACGCGCAGCGCGCGCAGGCCATGTGTGCCAACCTGAAAAAAGTGTTGGGTGACAGCATTTCGATCACTGCGCCGCAGGGCGGAATGTTTGTCTGGGCGCGCCTGACCGCCCCCGGCGCAGATGGCCGCGAGTTTGCCAAGCAAGCCGTTGAGCGTGGTGTAGCCTTTATCCCAGGCACGCCGTTTTTCGCGGTCAACCCCGATCACGCCACGCTTCGATTCAGCTTTGCTACCGTAGATGTCGCCAAGATTGAAGAAGGCGTCGCGCGATTGGCGA
This sequence comes from Variovorax sp., assembly GCA_031429925.1. Classification (GTDB taxonomy): domain Bacteria; phylum Pseudomonadota; class Gammaproteobacteria; order Burkholderiales; family Burkholderiaceae_C; genus JANMDU01. Next base: position 4,614 of record JANPAK010000504.1, on the reverse strand, counting down.
CATAAATCACGCCTATGCTGCCCCCGCGGCGTTCCAAAGACTTTGTTTTTCTGTCATCATTCAGCCGTGCGTCTAGACATTCACACGCCCACGCCGCTCGAGTACTTTGCCACCTTGGTGGCTGACGATGACGCCTTTCCTCTTTTGGAAGCTGCGGCAAGCTTAGGGCAGGACGAATATCCAGATCTTGATGTGCAGCAAGTGCTCGGTGATGTAGATCAGCTCACGGCGCGCCTCAAAAAACGCCTGTCCCCAGATGCTGCCGCGCTGCAACGCCTGCGCGCCATCCAGCAGTTTTTCTACCGCGACATGAACTTCTCGGGCAACGCAAATAACTATTACGAGCCCGACAACTCTTACCTCAACGCGGTGCTGCGTACCCGCCGAGGAATCCCCATCAGCATGGCCGTGATTTGGCTGGAGATCGCACAAGCGATCGGGTTGAACGCGCGCGGCGTGAGCTTCCCCGGACACTTTATGATCAAAGTTACCCTGCCGCGCGGCCAAGTGGTGATCGACCCGCTCAATGGCCAAAGCTTGTCCCGCGAGGAGCTATCGGAGCGACTCGATCCCTACAAGCTGCGCAATGGTTTGATTGATGATTTTGATGTGCCGCTGGGTTTGTATTTGCAGGCGGCCAAACCGCGCGACATCATCGCGCGTATGTTGCGCAACCTCAAAGAAATCCACAAAACACAAGAAGACTGGCCACGCTTTATTGCCGTGCAAAATCGCCTGATCACGCTTCTTCCTGAGGCATGGGCGGAGTACCGAGATCGCGGCTTAGCCTTGGCCGAGATGGGAGAGACCTTGGGTGATCGCAGCGCAGCGGTGCCGGATTTGGAGTTGTACCTCACCAAAGCAGAAGACGCTCTGGATGTGGACGCCATCGCTGAGTTGGTCGCTGGCCTCCGGCAGTTTTAACGCAGCAGGTCCTCGATGAGCTGGTGCACCAATGCCGGCTGCTCGTGAATGATCCAATGCGTGGCGTCTGCCACACGGTGAATTATTAAGTCTGGAATGTACGCTTCGAGCCCATCGAGAAGCCGTGGCGGTAGCGCAACATCCTGCATCCCCCAAATCACCAAGGTGGGCAACGTCACCGTCATGGCTTCGCGCGGAACCACCAAACTGTTGATGGGGCTGTCCGCGCTGTTGGGCGGTTTCAATGGCGAGGCGCGATAAAGATTGCAGCCACCCGTGAGCCCATGGCTCCAAGCCTCACGGTATTGCGCTTTGGTGGCTTCGTCCATCCATGCATGAGGGCCGTCCACTGCCCCCAAACGGCTGAAAAACTCAAATAGTCGACGAAAGTCGTCCTCCGCGAGCAGCGCCTCGGCATCCTTTCGGCACAAAAAATTCATGTAGCTGCTGGCTGCTTGTTGCTGCGGATCGCTCTTGAGATCCCGCAAGAACGGCCCCGGATGTGGCGAATTGATAATGCACAAACGCTGCATCAGCTCAGGGTGCTGATTCGCTAGGTTCCAAGCCACCGCACCGCCCCAATCGTGTGCCACGAGGGCAGCCAGAGGCTGCTGGGGAGACTCCAGCGCCACCAGCGCCACAATGTCTTGCACCAGATGCTTGGGCCGATATAGCGCGGGGTCGGTCGGGCTGGAGGATTTCTCGAAACCGCGCAGATTGGGCGCAATACAGCGAAACCCCTTGGTGGCGAAATGCAGCAATGTGGCATCCCAGACGAAAGCCGCCTCAGGAAATCCGTGCAGGAAGATCAGCACAGGACGCCCCAGCTGCCCAGCCGCGCGGCAAGACAAACTGATCCCGTGGGGCAAAGTTCGTTGGAAGATTTCAATCATAGTTACTATCAATTCAATAGCGTTTTGCGCAGTATTTATATGGCTTAGAGTTCATTTTCAATCAAATGTTGACACCCTCGGATCGTCTAAAGCGACTCAGGCTTTGCCATCTGCCGCCAGGCGTAAACTCGCATCGCTGCTTCTTCAATCCCAACACGCTTGAGCGCAGAAAACAGCTGCACCTGGCCACCCGCCGTTTGCAGCTTGGCAATCGACAAAGCCTTGGCGCTTTCTGTTTTGTTCAGCGTATCGGCTTTGGTGAGCAACACCACAAATTCGAGACCCGCTTCGACACGGGTCCGAATCACATCCAGCAGGCTCTCATCAAGCTCCGTGAGGCCATGGCGCGAGTCGGCCAGCATCACCACGGCCTTCAGTTGCGGGCGGCTCACCAAGTAATTTGCCATCACCTGCTGCCAGCGCGCTTTGGATTGCTTATCAACTGCCGCATAACCGTAACCAGGCAAGTCACACAAGATCAGGTCAGTTGCGCCCTGTTTACCCACGGAAAACATGTTAATGTGCTGCGTGCGCCCAGGTGTTTTGGAGGCATAGGCCAACTGGCGCTGTTGGCACAGGGTATTGATGCAGGTAGATTTGCCGGCGTTGGAGCGCCCCACAAAAGCCACTTCCGGGTAATCGTGCGCAGGCAGCTGATTGAGCTGCGCAGATGTGGTCAAAAAGCGGGTGGTGTGCAGCCAAGCAAGCGCCGTTTTGCCGGCTTCGCTGCTACCGGCCACGGCATTCGAGGCCTCAGAAGCAGCGCGCGAGCGGGGCGTGCTGCGGCGATAACTTGGGGGCACGACTTTGTATTTTGGAGTCAGTCTTGGGCCGGGTAAGGCCTTTTTTGGAGTTTCGGTCATCCGCCATTGTAAAATCTCTGGGTAAACCCGCCCATCTATTCTGAGTTCAACATGAAATTCATCGCCAGCCTGCTGCTGACAGCTCTTTTTTCTGCATCGGCCATCGCCGCCGACCCCAAGCCCGCTGGCCCAAAAATCGATGCCAATGCCGGGTCAACCAAGTATGCGGCGGTCTGTGCCGCTTGCCACGGCGCCGACGGCAACTCTGGCTCACCCGAGAATCCCAAACTGGCCGGGCAGCACCCTGAGTATTTGCTCAAACAACTGCAAGAATTCAAGAGCGGCAAGCGCAAAAACGCTGTGATGCAAGGCTTTGCTGCTCAGTTGTCTGACGAAGACATGCGCAATATCTCCGCGTGGGCATCGCAGCAAAAGCCCAAGGCCGGCTTTGCGAAAGACAAAACCCTGGTCGCTCAAGGCGAGCGCATCTACAAAGGCGGTATCCAAGATCGCCAAATTGCTGCTTGTGCTGGCTGCCACAGCCCCTCCGGTGCTGGTTTGCCATCGCAATACCCCCGCCTGTCGGGTCAGCACGCCGACTACATCGCTTCATCGCTCAAAGCTTATCGCGATGGCAGCCGCACCAACAATGCCATCATGACGCAGGTGGCCGCCAAGATGAATGACCGCGAAATCAAGGCCGTGTCAGACTACATTGCCGGGCTGCGCTGATTGATGTGAACTAAACCGAGCTGAATAAGCTCCAAAAATGCGGGTTTCTCAACAAGAGCCCGCTTTTTTTGCGCCTGTTTGAGACAATACAGCCCTGCCAGCCAACGCTCGAGAACACCCAGAGATGTCCGTTTCCACACATGGCATGCGCCTCAAAACTGCTTCCGCCGGCCTGCGCACCGCCGTGGAGCTGCTGTCGTCGATGCGCTTTTCAATTTCACTGCTCACAGTGATTTGTATCGCTTCCGTGATCGGCACGGTGCTCAAACAGGCTGAGTCGGCCACCAACTATGTCAACCAGTTTGGACCCTTCTGGGCGGATGTGTTTGGCGCCCTCAATCTTTACACGGTCTACAGTGCTTGGTGGTTTCTGCTGATTCTGGCCTTCTTGGTGCTGTCCACGAGTTTGTGTATCGCCCGCAACACCCCGAAGATTTTGGCCGACTGGAATGTCTACAAAGAAGGGATGCGCGAGCAAAGCCTTAAGGCTTTCGGCCATCGGCGCGAGGGCGTTTTAGCTGAACCCATGGCAACAGTGGCCGACCGCATGGCGCGTCAGCTCGCCGGCGTGGGTTGGAAAGTGAAATTGCAGCAGCGCGAAAAAGGCACCATGATCGCAGCGCGAGCCGGCCGCGCCAATAAATTAGGCTATATCGCCGCTCACAGCGCGATCGTGATGGTGTGCCTGGGCGGCTTGCTCGATGGCGACATCTTTATCCGAGCGCAGCAGTGGTTCAACGGCAAAAGCGTATTCACCGGCGGCGGCATGATCGCTGATGTGCCTGCGCAGCACCGCCTTTCGGCAAGCAATCCGGCCTTTCGCGGCAACATGTTTGTCAGCGAAGGCACCAGTTCGTCCACGACCATTCTTAACCAACCTGGCGGCGTGCTATTGCAGGACCTCCCGTTTTCAATTGAGCTGAAGAAGTTCATCGTCGAGTACTACTCCACGGGCATGCCCAAATTGTTTGCCAGCGAAATCATCATTCACGACAAAGAAACGGGCGAAAAGAAAACCGCGCGCGTTGAAGTCAATCATCCAGCCAGCCACCGCGGCATCGAGATCTATCAATCTAGCTTTGACGATGGCGGCTCCAGCGTCAAGCTGCAAGCTGTGCCCCTGGCCACTGGTGCGAAGGTGTTTGACATCCAAGGCGCCATCGGCGGCACCAGCGAACTAACCCGCGGGCAAGAAACCGGCGCTGAAAAGATGACGCTGGAATACACCGGCCTTCGCGTGATCAACGTCGAAAACTTCTCGG
>JANPAK010000503.1:0-7259 GCA_031429925.1 Variovorax sp. | reverse complement strand
CACGATTGGCTTAAGCAGGTAATCTAGAGCGCGTAACGTCTGACTGCTTCTGCAGGGCGGTGCACATTGCCGATGGGGCTCTGCGGTGCGACCGCGACGATGCGCTGCACGAAGCGATCTGGCGAGGTCAAGAAGCCGTCCTCGTAGGCGATCGTGCGAAGCCCGCTTCGCTGCGCGATCGCCAGCAACTCGCCCGGTTGCAGCAAAAAATCGGGGCGAGATGGTTTACCAACAGTTTCGTTGCCAGTGCAGAAGGTTTCGTAGATCAGCACGCCTTCGGGAGCCAAACTGGCGAGCAACACGGGCATCAGCGGGCGCCAAAGATAATTGGTCACGATGAGTGCCGCGAACTGTTCTTTGGGTGGATCGCCAAACGGCCATGGCCCGTTTTCAATATCTGCTTGGATCAACCGGCAGCGCCTCTGCTCATCGGAAGATAAACCGGATGCTATCAAATCGAGAGCACTTTGCGCAATATCCACGGCAGCGACATGGCAATTTTTCCGCAAGAAATGCTGGGTGTGTCGACCCGCGCCACTGGCCACATCGAGCACACTCGCGCCGTCAGCAATGAGGTGGCTCCAACGCGCCACCCAGGGGGAAACTCCTTCGCTGCCGTGCATCGCCTACTTGGGCTGAAACTCAGCTTTGACAGCATTCAAGGCCATCTTCTCCACCTGTCCTGGTGCGAGCAGCTTGAGCCAGCGCCCCAGCTTGCCTTTGCCAGTCATTACCACTTCCCGTGAACGCCGGTCCATTCCTTCGATGATGAGGCGGGCGCATTCTTCAACCGTCATCGCACCATCCTCCTTCAGGCCGCTGGAGCCAAGCGCCTGACCCTGCGCATTGAGCCCATGCTGGCGAATTTGGGTGAGCACCACGCCGGGGTAGGCCGTGGTCACGCTCACGCCGTGCACGTTCATCTCGGCGCGCAGGGCTTCAAAAAATCCCGCTTGCGCAAACTTCGATGCACTGTAGGCCGTGCGCCCAGGCACGCCGATCAAACCCGCTAAAGAGCTGACCGCCACGATGCTTCCTTTGGCTAAAATCAAATGTGGCAACGCCGCATGCGTGCACCATACGCTGCCCCAATGGTTCACCCGCATCACGTCCTCATACCAGCTGAGCTTGTCCGCAGCCACTTCTTCAAATAGGGCCTGCGCAGAAATGCCGGCGTTGTTGATCAGCCCATCCACGCGGCCAAACTTGGCCACAGCTTGAGAAATCAGCGAAACGCAATCCTCGCGTACACCCACATCAGTGCGAACGCACAGGGTTTGCGCACCCAGCGCCTCACATTGCGCGGCAACGGCCTGCAAAGCATCAAGCTTGCGCGCTGCCAAAACGAGACCCACTTTCGATTTGTGTGCGCTTGCCAACTGCCGCGCGATCTCTGCGCCAATGCCGTCCGAAGCCCCAGTGATGACTATTATTTTCATAGCAAAGTACCCAGATTTTATGCCGGCGAGGTAATGATTTGAGCATATATTTTATGACAAAACGTGCGCACCGATCTGCGCAGCGCGATCTACTCGATAGAAATCAGCGGCGATGCAAAGTATCTAGGGTTTGTACGGTTGTACAAATAATTTGTACGATCGTCTAATGGAGCATGCTTCGCTCAACTTCTGCAATTTTGAATCTGACTGCACCAGAGATACCTAGCGCAGATCGGCCAGATCGCAAGCAAGCCATCTTGTTCGCGGCTGAGAAGCTATTCGCGCAGCACGGCTACCACGCCGTCACGATCCGACAGATTGCGCAAGAAGCGAGCGTGCCATTGGCCTTGGTGGGCTATTACTACGGTGCCAAGCAAGAGCTGTTTCATGCGATTTTTGAGCACTGGTCGGGCACGATTGAGGCGCGTTTGGCCGCGCTGGCTCAAGCTCTGGGGCAGGCACCAAGTCGGCGCTTGGTGGCGATTGTGGAGGCCTTCATCAGACCGGTGCTGCAGTTGCGCGCCAGCGAAGAAGGGGAATACTATGCGCTGCTTGTAGCGCGCGAGCTGATGCATGCCAGCCCTGAAGCAGATCGTGTGCTGAGGGACTACTTTGATCCTTTGGCGCATGCTTTCATTGATGCGCTGCACGCCACGCTGCCACATGCCAGCCGCGCCAATGTGGCGTGGGCTTATCAGTTTGCCCTGGGCAGCTTGCTCCATCACATCAGCGATAACCGAATCGAGCGCCTCTCACGCGGCAAAGCCGTGGCAACCGACCCTGAGGCACAGGCGATACTGGCCCGCTTCATTGTGGGAGGCATACGTGCTGCCTTGCCTAAACCTTAACCGAGTGTTTTTTTACCATCATTTCAACAGGAGACAACCATGCGCAAAACTTCCCTTTCATTCATTTCCCGCCGCCAAGTGCTGGCTACCGCTGCCGCCAGTGCTGCGGTGGCTTCAATGCCGAGCTTCGCCCAAAGCGGCAAGATCGTCTTTGGCTTTACGGCGGTCACAGATTTCACCTCGGTGTTTGTTGCCGCGGAGGAAGGCATGTTCAAGAAGCGCAATCTGGATGTCGAACTGAAATTCATTCCCCTGAATTCCACAATTCCGGCGGCGATTCAATCAGACTCGTTGCAAATAGGTGGGCCAACGCCTTCGGTGTATCTGCAAGCCGTCGATGGGGGCCTTGATCATGTGGTCGTTGCCGGGGGCGGCGTGACCTCCAAAACCATCACAGGCTTTGGCTTGGTCGCCAAAGCGGGCAGTGGCATTCGCACGGCCAAAGATTGCATTGGCAAAAAGGTAGGCGTGCCCGGATTGGGCGCTTTTTTGCATGTCACTTTCCGCGCTTGGCTCAAGCAAAATGGTGTGGATCCCAAGCAGGTGAATTTTGTGGAGGTGTCTTTCCCTCAGCATGGCGATCTGTTGCGCGGCGGTTCGATTGATGCTGTCGTGACCGCAGATCCATTCATGAGCCGCATCACAGATTCCGGCGTGGGCTATGTGGCTTCTTACTATTCCACATTCTTAGCAGAAGGCAACCCCACCATCATCTACACCGCCAAGCGCGATTGGGCGCAGAAGAATGCATCGCAGGTCAAAGCCTTTCGTGAAGCCGTGCAAGAGGCCGCTGCATTTATCATGCAGCCGAAAAACAATGACAAGGTGCGCGCCGCGATTGGCAAATACATCAAGTTGCCGCCTGAGGTATTGGCCCGAGCACAAATCTCGCCGCCCGGCCCTGTGGTCACGGAAAAGCAGCTCAACTATTGGGTTGGCCTCATGAAAGACCAAGATATGCTCAAAAGCACACCAAATGTAGCCAGCCTCATAGTGAAGTGAGCCAAGGTGTGACTGCACCTTTGGTGTTTGAGCAAGTCAGCGTGCATCTGGGCGGACGGGAGATTGTTTCGCCCAGTTCGTTGGAGCTTGCGCGCGGCGAGTTTGTTTGCATCATTGGTCCCTCGGGTTGTGGCAAGACGACCTTGCTGCGCGCAGCGGCTGGCTTTGTGCAGCCCTCAGGCGGGCGCGTGCTGCGCAACGGAAAGTTGGTTAGCGCGCCTTCGCGCGAGGTGGCTTTTGTGTTTCAAGACTATGGCCGCGCCCTACTGCCTTGGCGCACGGTGCAGGGCAATATCAGCTTGGCGCTGGAGGCTGCACAAGTACCATCAGCAGATCGGCCCGCGCGGATTGCAAAGGTGCTGGAAACGGTAGAGCTTTCAACGCATGCGCAGAAGTTTCCCGCTCAGCTCTCAGGCGGTATGCAGCAGCGCGTGCAAATCGCGCGCTGCTTGGCGCAACAGCCTGAGTTGATGCTGATGGACGAGCCTTTTGGGGCACTCGATGCCATGACTCGCGAGAGCCTGCAAGACGAGCTCTCACGCCTAGTGCGCGATCAGGGGCTGACCGTCATGTTTGTGACCCACGATCTGGAAGAGGCCATTTATTTGGGGGATCGCGTGATTGCGCTGCGCACGAATCCGAGTGCGTCGCAGCCCAGTATCGCGGCCATGCTGGACGTGAAGATTCCGCGCCCGCGCGAGCAACTGAGCACCAAAGAACATCCAGAATTCCTGCGGCTGCGGCGCGAGCTTTATCAGTTCTTGGGGCATTGAACATGATGTTGCGCTGGATTCGCCCCTTTGTCTTCCCTGCTGTTTTGTTCTTGGCGTTGGAACTGTGGGCGCGCTCAGTGGGGCGTGGCAGCGATGCGGTTGCGCCGCCCAGCGCAGCGCTGTTGGCTTTGCTTAAAGCAGCGGGAGATGGTTCGCTCTGGCAGGCCACGGGCTTCACGCTGGGCAGCGCGGCGCTGGGGCTGCTGATTGCGGGGGCGCTGGGCATTGTGTGTGGCACGCTGCTGGGCATGTCGCCACGGCTGGCCAGCTGGAGTTTTTTGAGCGTAGAAGTGTTTCGGCCCGTGCCATCGGTTGCGCTAATTCCCTTGTCGATGCTGGTGTTTGGTTTTGGGCTGCGTATGGAGCTGGCGGTGATCGCGTTTGCTTGCTTTTGGCCGGTACTGGTACTGGTGCAGGCGGCAGCACGTCAGGTGGAGCCACAACTGTTGGAGGTCGCGCAATCCTTGGAGTTGTCTGTGAGCCAGCGCTTTTTCAGTATCGTCTTGCCGGCTATGCTGCCGAGACTGTTTGTGGCCTTGCGCTTGGGTGTTGCCATTGCACTGGTAGTGGCCGTGACGGTGGAGATCGCCGCCAATCCACACGGCATGGGCTATGCACTGGTGATTGCCCAGCAGAGCTTAGATCCAGCGCTGATGTTGGCTTGGTTGATCTGGATCGGGCTCATTGGTTTTGTGATCAATTTTCTTGCGCTCAAGCTTCAAAATTGGGTCGCAATTCGCATGGGCACGCCGACGGATGCCGCTCGGAGTGGCGCATGAGGGCACGCCTGTTCTCGGCCCTGCCGTCGCTGACCTTGTTGGCTGCGATTGTTGGGATGTGGTGGCTGGCCAGCCATGCGCAGTGGATCAGCAAAGTGTTTTTGCCAACGCCTGAGGCCACTTGGAGCAGCCTGATGGAAGGCATGCGCCAAGGTGATCTTTTGGCTTTCACAGGCGAAACGGTTCAGCGCATGCTCTGGGGCTGGGTGCTGGCCAGCGCGGCAGGTATTGTGCTCGGCGCCTTGATTGGCTCTTCGTCTGTTCTGCGCAGCTGGATTGGCCCGACCCTAGAATTCATTCGCCCGCTACCGGCCTCGGCAGTATTGCCTTTGGCGATAGCGATCTTTGGCCTTTCGGGGACGATGGTTCTCACCGTTGTGGCCTTCGGTGCGATGTGGCCGGTGTTGCTGGGCACAATGCATGGCTTGGTCAGCGTGCATCCGCGTTTGCATGAGGTCAGCCAGGGCTTGCAACTGTCGCGGCTGTCGTTTGTGTTGAAGATGGGTTTGCCCAATGCAATGCCGGATATCTTGTCTGCGATGCGCCTGTCGATGACCGTGGCGCTGATTGTGGCTGTGGTGGGCGAAATGCTCGCCTCGCAGCCTGGCTTGGGTCAATCCATATTGCTCGCTGCACGTTCTTTCCGATCCAGCGAACTGTTCGCTGGCATTGTCTTGCTGGGTGCGATAGGCTTTGCCAGCAACGCATTGCTGGCACTGGCTGAGCAGCATTTTTTAAAGTACCAACGTCGTTGAATTTCACAAGGAGCACACCATGCCACGCCAATTTGTAGATCTTTCCATCTTTCTTGAAAACGATGTGCTGAGCGATCCACCCGCTTTCGCGCCGAAGATTGAATACTTCACCCATGGCAATACGTTCGCGCAAATCGAGCCATTCTTTCCTGGGCTGAAGAAAGAAGACTTGCCCGATGGCGAGGGCTGGGCCGTGGAATTGGTGCAACTGTCCACCCACAATGGCACGCATCTGGATGCGCCCTACCATTTCCATTCCACAATGGATGCGAAAAACGGCGAGAAAAAACCGGCGATTGCAATTCACGAAGTGCCGCTCGAATGGTGTTTTCAGCCCGGTGTCAAGCTGGATTTCCGTAGCAAGCCCGATGGCTATGTGGTCACCGCGCAGGATGTGGAAGACGAACTCAAGCGCATCAACCATACGCTCAAACCATTGGAGATCGTGATCGTCAACACTCGCGCAGGTTCACGCTATGGCCATCCAGATTACGTGGCGGCAGGTGCTGGCATGGGCTATGAGGCCACCATGTATCTGCTGGAGCGTGGCATTCGCCTCACGGGTACGGATGCTTGGAGCTGGGATGCACCTTTCGTGCACACCGCGCAAAAATATGGCGCCAGCAAAGATGCTTCGCTCATCTGGGAAGGCCATAAAGCCGGGCGCGATATTGGCTATTGCCATTTGGAGAAACTGCATAACCTCGAAGTCCTGCCGCCCAGTGGTTTCTTCATCTCTTGTTTTCCCCACAAGATTCGCGGCGCTTCTGCTGGATGGACGCGTGCAGTCGCGATCTTTGACGATGCTTTGATGGCTACGGCCGCTTAAGGGCACGCACATGACCGCACTGAACCACACACACGATGCAACGGCCAAGAGCTGGGTAGGCAGCGCCAATGGTCACGCAGATTTCCCAATTCAGAATTTGCCCTATGCCGTGTTTCGTCGAAAGGACAGCAGCGAAGCTTGGCGCGGTGGCGTAGCGATTGGTGACGAGGTGCTCGATCTCGCTGCGCTGCACGCTAAGGGTGTGCTCAATGGCTTAGCTGCGCAAGCCTTGCAAGAGGCTAGCAAGAGCGCGCTGAACGGCTTCATGGCCATGGGGCAAGAGGCCTGGCATGCGCTGCGCGTCGCACTGTTTGATCTGCTGTCCACATCGACCAGCGCCGCAATGCAAAGCGCTGTGCGCGATTGCCTCGTGCCACAAGCCGATGTGCAATACAACTTGCCCACACAGATTGGCGATTACACCGATTTTTACACCTCGATCTACCATGCGCAAAACGTGGGACGTGTGATTCGGCCAGACGATCCACTCACGCCGAATTTTCAGTGGCTGCCCATTGCCTACCATGGCCGTGCCTCCAGCGTGGTGATCAGCGGCACGCCTTTTCGCCGGCCGATGGGGCAGGTCATGCCTCCCGGCGCCAAAGCGCCACTTTATGGCGCTTGTTCGCGGCTCGATTTTGAGCTGGAGATGGGTTTCTTCGTGGGGCCAAGCAATGCGATGGGCGAGCCTGTTTCGCTCAAAGATGCGCCGCAGCACATCTTTGGCATGTGTTTGCTCAACGATTGGAGCGCGCGCGATCATCAGTTTTGGGAGATGAATCCACTCGGGCCTTTCTTGGGCAAAAATTTCTGCACCAGCATCTCGCCTTGGAT
>JANPAK010000502.1:0-3395 GCA_031429925.1 Variovorax sp. | reverse complement strand
TCGTCATGCACCTCGCGCGCAATGCGTGTGCGCTCTTCCTCACGCACGCGCTCAGCATGCGCGGAGAGCTCGCGCAACTGCTCCAGCGCGGCAGAGAGCTCTCGCGTACGCTCATCCACCCGCGATTCCAGCTCTTGCTTTGCTTGCAGCAAAGCATCAGCCCCCCGTTTGCGCTCAGTGATGTCCACAAAAGTGATCACCGCGCCCAGCACCGTGCTGCCTTCCATGATCGGGTAGCTGGAATACTCTACGGGAAAGGCCACTTAGCCGTTGCGCCAAAAGACCTCGGTATCAATCCTGCAGGGCAAGCCTTGGCGAAAGGCATTGAAAATCGGGCAATCCGTATCGGCATAGTGCGAGCCATCGGCATGCGAATGGTGCGTGAGCCAATGCATGTTGTGCCCGAGCACCTCATCCACCGCGTAGCCCAATTGCTTCGCCCCCGCTTGATTGATGAAGACGCAATGCCCCTCCAAATCAATCCCAAAAATCCCCTCGCCAGTGGACTCCAACAGCAAGCTGAGCTGGTGCTGCCACAAAGGCCCTGGCGTGGGCTGGCTTAGCTCAGGAAGTTGGAGGCTGTGGGTGTGCATGGCGCAATATAACAAAGCTTTAGCTTCGCTCCACCTTTTGTACCTGCGTCGTGCCATCGGGCAGTTGCCTCATAAATCTTTTTGAAAACACACGCGATTACGGCAACTGAGATTTAAAGATAGTCTCCGCGCGCCTTCCACAAAATTTCTGATTCAACCGCCCAATGGTTTCCGCCGGCTAGATAACAGTGGTCATGCGTTCTACTGATTTGATGTATAAATTGGAAGCCTCTAGCAAACCAAATGAGAACCGTATGAGCAGCAATGAATTTTTTGAACTAGTAAATTCACATCTATGGAAAGATCTCCACGACGAATTAATTTTTCCTGATAAAAGACCGCTGCTTGCTCACTACACCTCCATGCAAACTTTCGAAAAAATCATTACTGCGGAGGAAATCTGGTTTTCAAATCCACTTTTCATGAACGATCTGGAAGAACTCAAGTTCGGCATGAATGAGGGCAGAGATGAGTTGCTAAAAAATGACCGAATCAGAACAGCCTGCAAAACCGAAAAGAGTCACGACAAATTTCTTAGCGATTTTGACTACTTGTACAGAGAATTTGAGTCAAAGCACGCACTCAATACATACATTCTTTGCTTTTCAGAGCACGATGCGAACGACAATGATGGGCTGTTATCAATGTGGCGAGGGTATGGCAACGGTGGCTCAGGAGCCGCCTTAGTCATTGATACAGCCAAGCTAAATCCTGATGAGGGTTCACCATTGATTATTGGCAAGGTTCATTACGGGTCAAAGAAGGAGCGACTCGCATGGATTAATTCTAAGATTTCCGATCTTGCAGAATTAATCGAAAAGCACGCCACATCAGACGAGCACTTATGGAACGCAGCGTGGATTTGGTTTCAACGGCTGAAGTCTTTTGCTCTTTTTAGCAAGCACTCAGGCTTTAGTGAAGAGCGTGAATGGCGTGTAGTTTACGACAGCGAAACAGATAAGAAGGGGAAATTCAAGCCGTACTTCAGTCATCTTGCTACAGACCGTGGAATCGAACCAAAGCTTAAGCTCCCAATCAAACCAATTGATTCAAACGAAGCAATTGATGTTGTACTTGTCGATTTAATCGATAGGATCATTCTGGGGCCGTCGATTTCCAGTGTTCTCGGATCTCTTGCTCTTCAGCAAATGCTGAAGAACATCGGCAAGGAAACTCTTGCTGAGAGAGTAATTGCGTCAGAAATACCATTTCGATCAACAGCTCGATGAGCCGATGTGAACGTGCTTTACACATGCAAGCATCGCAAGTTACCTACTTAGAGCTTTAGTAACTTATCCAGCGGAAACCATTGGGCGGTTGAATCAGAAATTTTTTGGAAGGCGCGCGGGGAGAGGGTTTGATAGCGATCTTCTCAATCGCGTGTGTTTTCAAAAAGATTTATGAGGCAACTGCCCGATGGTACGACGCAGGTGCGCGGGTGGAGCGAAACCGCTGCGAACAAACTTAGTTGGCGAAAAGAAGATGGTTGGCGCACGCCGCGAAAATTGGGGTCGGAGCGCAATTTTGTCTACGCTTGAATTCGCGCCGGATAGATCGTTATCCTGAATTGTGATCTGACCCCAGTTTTCGCTCCACCTCTGACGCTACTTATTTCATAGCACTCCGCGCAATATATATGCCGGCTACATGCTCAAAAGGCTTCAAAAAATCTGGATTAATGGGGTTCTAGCCCCAATTAATTCATCAAGCCAACTCTTCCTTGCGAATCCGCACAATCGGCGCAAGCACCGTCGGCAAAGCTTGGAGTTTGGCAAGCGCCGCGTTCATCGTGCCCTCGGTGGTGTCGTGGGTGAGGATGATGAGGTCGGTTTGGTTGCCACCGTCGCCGCTCACTTCATCGGCTTCGCGTTGCAGCATGGCGTCGATGCTGATGCCTGCGCCTGCAATCAGGCCGGTGACTTGCGCGAGCACGCCGGCTTGGTCCGCCACGCGTAGGCGCAGGTAGTAGCTGGTGATGACCTCGCTCATGGGCAGAATAGGCATGGAGTTCATGCTGCCGGGCTGGAAGGCGAGCGCGGGCACGCGTTGAAAGGCGGTGGCGCTGTGCATACGGGTGATGTCTACCAAATCGGCGATCACCGCGCTGGCAGTGGGCTCGGAGCCTGCACCTTTGCCGTAATACAGAGTCGTGCCGACCGCATCGCCATTGACAACGACCGCGTTCATCGCGCCTTCAACGTTGGCAATCAGCCGCTTGGTCGGGATCAGTGTGGGATGGACGCGCAGCTCAATGCCCGCATCTCTGCGCTTTGAGATGCCGAGCAGCTTGATGCGATAACCCAATTGCTCCGCGTATTTGATGTCGGTGGCCGTGAGCGCGGTGATGCCTTCGACGTAGGCTTTGTCAAACTGAACGGGGATGCCGAAGCCAATCGAGGCCATGATGGTGGCTTTGTGCGCCGCGTCCACGCCTTCGATGTCAAAGGTCGGGTCTGCTTCGGCATAGCCCAAGCGCTGCGCTTCGTTCAAGACCACGCTGAAATCCAAGCCCTTGTCGCGCATCTCGCTCAAGATGAAGTTGGTTGTGCCATTGATGATGCCGGCGATCCACTGGATGCGGTTGGCCGTGAGCCCTTCGCGCAATGCTTTGATGATAGGAATGCCTCCGGCCACGGCCGCCTCAAACATGACCATCACGCCCTTGGCCTGCGCGGCTTGGAAAATCTCCGTGCCGTGCACGGCGAGCAAGGCTTTGTTGGCCGTGACGACATGCTTGCCAGCGGCAATCGCCTCCAAGACCAGTGCCTTGGCAATGCCATAGCCGCCGATCAGCTCGATCAC